>JAZQAV010000078.1:0-6116 GCA_045545435.1 Eggerthellaceae bacterium
CCGTTGAAATGATTGCGTTCTTCGTTGCGCTTATGGGCATTGCGTTCAGTTTCAAGTCCATCAGCGTGACCTCGCTCGCCGCACTTCTTTCCCCGAAAAACCGTGTGGGATCAGCTATTGGCTGGATTGGCCTGCTGAACGCCTTGAGCTTGGCCGTGGGCCCCATGTTGGGCGCCGCGGTTCGCGATGCGTTTGGCTACCAGGCTGCCTTCTTGCTTTCCACCGTTTTGTGCGGTATCGGCTTGCTACTGGTGTGCTTCATTAAGTCCCCTGATACGGGCGTGAAAGAACGCCGCGCGGCTGCAAAGGCTGCTCCGAAAGAGGGCAGCGTCGCGTCGCGCCTGCTGAAGAACATGCTGTATATGCCCGTTGTCCCCGTTGCCATCATCACAATAACGGCTTGCGTGGGAAACGGCACCATGTCGTCGCTGGTGCTCACCGCCGAAGAAATGGGCTATTTGGAAAGCGGCTCGGTCTTCTTCCTTGCATATTCGCTGGTTGCCCTTGCCTCAAGGCCGCTTTCAGGACGTCTGTACGATCAGTTTGGCCTGGTTCCGGTGTTTTTGCCTGCAACCATAGTGTCGGCCATTGGCATTGGCTCGTTGGCCTTCTTTCAATCAACGGGTGCGGTTATATTCTGCGGTTTGATGATGGGTCTGGGGCAATCGTCCGCCCAATGCGCGCTGCAGGCCGAGTCGGTGCATGGTGTTTCGGCTGAGATGCTGGGTCGCGCTACAAACACGTACTATTTTGGCCCCGACATTGCCATGGGCTTTGGCCCCATGCTTTCAGGTGCCATTCTTGAAAACTTCGGTGGCAGCGCCATGTTCATCTTCTGCAGCGTAATAACCTTGTCGGGCATTCTGATTCTTATGCTTTGGAAGAACTATGTTCGCCGTGCAAGGCGTCAAGAAGCTGCGGCGGCGTAGCGGCATAACGTCCGCCCGATAATCAACACATGCAAAACCCGTGCTAATGCGCCGTATTCTGCGGCGTTTGAGGTTGTGCGTGATAGAATATCCCACGCTTAAGTCATGCGCGCGGTATCATGGGCCGTTGCGCACAACAAGAAGGAGCTAACGTTCATGTCTAAGGGAACCTACACATTTACCACCCCCATTTACTATGTTAATGCAGCGCCCCATTTGGGCACCGCCTACACCACCGTTGCCGCCGATACGGTTGCGCGTTACCAGCGCATGAACGGCTACGATGTGGGATTTGTTACCGGCATGGACGAGCATGGCCAAAAGGTTGCCGAAACCGCTGCTGCCCACGGTATGCAGCCGCAGGAGTGGTGCGACTCCATGGAGCCCGCCTTCCGTGAGGCTTGGGATCTTTTGGGCATCACCTACACCGATTTCGTACGTACCACCGAACCGCGCCAGCATCGTTCGGTTCAGAAGTTCTGGCAGAAGCTCTACGATGGCGGCTTTTTGTACAAGAGCGCGTATGAGGGCTGGTACTGCGTTCATGAGGAAACGTACTATGCCGAGTCGGACCTCGAGAAAAACGAGGACGGCGAGTTCATTTGCCCCGACTGCAAGCGTCCGGTGCGCCGTATGTCCTCGGGCGAGGAGAACTGGTTCTTCAAGCTGTCCGAGTTCCAGCAGCCGCTGCTTGACTACTACCGCGAGAACCCCGATTTCGTGCGCCCCGAAACGCGCAAAAACGAGATTGTCTCGTTCGTGGAGCGCGGTCTTGAGGATCTTTCCATTTCGCGCTCGACCTTTGATTGGGGCATCCCGCTGACCTTTGACGAGGGTCACGTTGCGTATGTGTGGGCCGATGCGCTGTTGGCCTACCTGACGGGCATTGGCTACGCCGACCCCGAACGCGAAGGCGAATTTGAGGCACGCTGGCCCATGCAGTACCACTTTGTGGGCAAGGACATCACGCGCTTCCATTGCGTTATTTGGCCCGCTATGCTGATGGCTGCAGGCTTGCCCATCACGCACACCGTGTTTGGCCATGGCTTCCTTATGACCAAGGGCGAGAAAATGTCCAAATCGAAGGGCAATGGCATCATGCCCGCCGATTTGTGCAAGGTGTACGGCGTTGATGCGTATCGTTATTACTTCATGAGCGACGTGCAGTTTGGCCACGATGGCAACATCTCTATCGAGCGCATGACGCAGGTGTACAACGCCGATTTGGCCAACACCTGGGGCAACCTGGTAAGCCGCGTCACCAACATGACCAAGAAGTACTTCGATTCCCAGGTTCCCGCCGCTCCTGAAAGCGCCGCCAGCAACCCGCTGCGCGAGATTTCCGATGAGCTGTATGCGCAGTACAACGCATGCATGAGCGACGTGGACTTCACCGGTGCCGTGGCTGCCGTCCAAAAGCTTGCCGGGCGCGTGAACCTCTACGTTGAGGAATCGGCCCCGTGGAACCTTGCGAAAAACCCCGAGCTGGCCGACGAGCTTGCTGCGGTCATTTACAACGCGCTTGAAGCCATCCGCATTATCGCGCTGTACATGGCGCCTCTTATGCCCAACACGTCGGCTGAAGTATTCCGTCGTTTGGGCTTGGGCGACATCACGACCATCACCGATATCGAGGCTGCGACGGCGTGGGGCCAGCTGCCTGCGGGCAACGCGGTCGAAATTGGCGATCCGCTGTTCCCGCGTTTGGACGTGAACGCCATCGATTTCGAATAAAGCGCGTACGTGCATCGAGCAACAGGAGAATAGTGCATGGAGCAGCAGGACCAGGCTGTGCAGCAGCAACCCGATGAAGGCAAATCTGTGCAGCCCGATGCGGCTGCCGATTTCAAGCCGCAGGGTGTCATAATCAAAAACACCGATCCCGACCGGCTCAATATGCCGCCGTACCGTGATGCCCGCTTCTACCAAAAGCGCAAGCACAACACGTTTAGAGAGGTTGAAGCTCCGCGCCTTCCGCGTTTGGTGGCCGATACGCACGCGCATTTGCGCATGTTCGACGATCCGGCGTTCGAGTTGGCGCGCTGCGCGATGCGCGGCGTCGGCTTCATGTGCCTGATGAACGATCCCTGCGAGGCGGGCACCGAGGTGTTCGAAAACCTGGAAACGTGGCAAGCGGATGCGGTTGGCTGCCTGGATGAGCTGCGCGCGCAAGAAGGCGCGGAGAATATATCTCCGGTCCTTAATGGGGAGCCTACCTTGCCGTATGTGCGCATTGCCGTTGGCGTGCATCCGCACAACGCGCACTTGTACGACCAGACGGCCGAAACGCTGCTTAAGCAGCTGTTGGCTGACCCTCGCGTGTGCGCGCTGGGCGAAATCGGTCTTGACTATCATTACGATTTTTCCACCCCCGATCAACAGCGAGATGCGTTCCGCCGTCAGCTGCGTATAGCGAAAGAGGCGGGTTTGCCCGTGGCCTTGCATGTGCGCGAAGCGTATGACGAAGCCCTGGAAATTCTTCTTGACGAGGGGTTTCCGCCAAGCGATGCGCTGTTGCACTGCTGCTCGCTTGACGAGGAAAGCTTGCGTCCGTGGGTTGAGGCGGGATGCTACATTGCCTATGGCGGCTCGCTCACGTTCAAGAAGGCCGATGACACGCGTGCGGCTGCGCACATTGTGCCGCGCAATCGCCTGCTCACCGAAACGGACGCGCCGTACATGACGCCCGAGCCCATGCGCGGGGTGGCGTGTACGCCCGCTCACGTGCTGTTCAACGCCGCCAAGTTGTGTGAGGTGCTGGAGTGCACCACCGAAAGCGCGCAGATTGAATTGCTTGATCAGCTCATGGAAAACGCGCATGCCCTGCTGGATCGCGACCCGACGCCTTGGCAGCTTGCGCACGCAAATCGCTAAGCTGGTTGTTAGGCTCATTGTTCAGCGGTGCGTCTGGCGCTCCGCTGTCGTCGCAGCCTGAAAACGCAAACACCAAACCAGATGAAACGTGAAGCTCATCGAGGGGAGTCACATGAAACGCATGATAATCGTGGGATCGCCGCGCGCGAATGGCCGCAGTGCTCATTTGGCCGAGATGCTGTTTGAGGCGTGCATTGACGAATGCCCCGATGACGAGCTCACCCTTGCTCCTGTTTCTGAGCTGGATATAACCGGATGCACCGGTTGCGGGGCCTGCGAACAGGCGGAAGGCCATGCGTGCGTATTCGATGACGATATGACCGAAATCCGCGAGATTTTGGATGAGGCGGACGAGCTCGCCGTGGTGGCGCCCGTGTATTTTTCGGGTGCGCCTTCGCAGCTCAAACAGCTGCTCGATCGTTTTCAGCCTTATTACTGGACGTGGGAGCGCGGCGGTGTGCGCCGTCCGCTTACGTTGCACGTGGTGGGCGAGGGCGGCGACCCCAACGGGTTCGAAGCGCTGGTGAGCGAGGTGCGCTCGGCGGGAGCAGTCGCAGGGTTCAGGCTTGAGCGCATTGTGGACTGGGTTGGCAAAATTGACGAAACGGGCGAGATCGTGGCGGAAGCCGACGAGTACGTTCCCCGTGGTCAGGCGGTTCAGTACGCGCGCATAGCGGCCGAAGACATCGAAAACGTTCACGTTGTCCATGAGGAGAACGTGAGAAAGGCGCGCAAAGCCAAAAAGAAAGCTGCCGATTCTGCGGCCAATGCCAAAGAGGGCGCCCAAAAAGCGGCCCAACCCAAAAACCAAGCGGGTGCACAAACCGCTGGTAAGCCTGCTGCAGGCAACGAAAAACCTGCGCGCCCGCAGCTGAATCTTCACAGCTCGGGTAACGCATCCCGCAAAAGTGGGGGAGCGCAGGCTGGCAAAGGACGTCGCCGTGGATAGGGTTTCGTCGCTGGCAAGCGTTTCGGCTACGCGTGAAGTGCTCGAGCGCCATGGGCTTGCAACCAAGCATGCCCTGGGCCAAAACTTCCTGGTCAATGATGACATTGTGCGCAAAATTGTTGCCCTGGCAGCTTTGAATGAAAACGATTGCGTTCTTGAAGTGGGGCCGGGCATCGGCACGCTTTCTGAAGCGCTGCTCAAACACGCGAACAGCGTGGTGGCCGTGGAGCGCGATCGCGATTTGCCGGCAGTGCTCGCCGAAACGCTGGCGCTATGGGCCGCCTCGTTCACGCTGGTTGAAAAAGATGCGCTTGACCTGCAGGAAAGCGACCTTTTGAACGCGGAGGGCCAGCTGCCGAACAAGTTCGTTTCCAACCTGCCTTACGCCGTGGCGGCAACGGTGGTGCTCGACTATTTTCAGCGTTTCGAGAGCATTCAAAGTGCAACCGTTATGGTACAGCGTGAAGTGGCCGATCGCATGATGGCGCATCCGGGCAACAAAAACTACGGCGCCTTCACGGTTAAGCTTTCGCTGTATGCGCGCCCTGTTGACAAATTCGCCGTGTCGCCAGGGAATTTCTTTCCGCCGCCGCATGTTGACAGCACCGTGTTGCGCCTTGACCGCTGCCATGTGACGAACCAAGATGGCCGTGAGCTCACGCAACGCGAGCGTGAAGCAGTGTGCACCATGGCCGATGCCGCGTTCGCAAACCGCCGCAAGACCATTGCGAATTCTTGCAAAACCTATTTTTCGGGGCGTACGTCGGGGCTGCATTTTGAAGGAGATATTTCCCAAAAGCTGGCTGAATTGTTTGATGTTTGTGGGATTGACGGTCGTCGCCGTGGGGAAACCTTGAGTTTGGCCGAGTTTATGAGGCTCGGCAATGCGTTGCTTGAGCGCACTGCGTAGCACGTCCCTGTAACGGAACAGTGTTATTGTGAGGGGGCAACGCGCTTCCTGTGACGTTTTAATGATGACTTGACCCACGTGGTAAACTCTCCCGCGGACAAATTTGTATACACCGATAATCGGAAGAAGTGTTGGAAATGGATTTGGAACAGCAAGCGCATCTCGTTGACTCCATTCACGACGTTTTGAATGAATTTGTGGGTCAGCGCTTGAAGGTGCGTGCGAACATGGGTCGCTCGAAAATCGTTGAAAGCGAAGGTGTGCTCACGCAGGTGCACCCGCGCCTGTTCGTGATGGAAGTCGATCGCAAGCGCGGTCGTACTGCCCGCCAGTCGTATCAGTTCGTCGATGTCCTCACGGGCACGGTTGAGCTGTCTCGTGATGGCGAACCGCTATTCGAGCCGTTTATTCCCGATGCCGAAGAGGAATTCGACTCTACGCCGGTTGAAGAAGC
>JAZQAV010000079.1:0-5009 GCA_045545435.1 Eggerthellaceae bacterium
TAACGGAGGACGCCGTCCCGTTAGCTGATGAAGACGCGGTTTGGTTAGTGGATGGATTATTGGCTGTTTGAGCGTGTGAGCTTGATGCGGTTGATATAACCACCGCAGTGGCGTCATGCGCGTGAACGAAAGAGAGCAGGCCGCTTACCAGTAACGCGGTAATTAGCAGTGCGATACCCAAAAGAGCGGGCCTGGGGAGTTGCTTCAAAGAGATTTTGTTGCGAATGGCGGTAAAAGGTTCACTGTTGAACATGCTAAGGCCTCCTTTCCGATAGGAAGACCTTAGCAAAACGTTACAACAGCCAACTGACCGCCTTCCGACGTTCGCCCTACGTGCATTAAGCACATAGCTGACCGATATACGTCAGAAATTCTTCTAATCGCATAACGGCAGGTCGCAGGGAGTTAACATGCTGCGTATGCACACGAAAAGAAGCGCCCTATGCGTGTGCAGGTGCCGGCTTGTACGAGGGGCATGAGTAATCATGGGGCTCTGCAGCATCCGCGAGCTCCCTCACCCATTCTTCAATGGGAAGCGCGGCTTCCGCCTCTTCAACCACGTCCATTTTCGCATGGGTTTCGGGGTTGCGCGGCATAAACAGGGTGCAGCAGTCCGGGGCATCCTGGGACGAGATATCAAACGTGCCAAGCTTTTGCGCTTCTTCGATGATCTCTATCTTATCGGTGCCTATAAGCGGCCTGAATACGGGAATTGAGACCACGGAGTTGGTGGCCGTAATGTTCTCAAGCGTTTGCGATGCCACCTGCCCTAAGCTTTCACCGGTAACCAAAGCACCTGCTCGCTCCTTGCGCGAAAGCTCTTCCGCAACACGAAACATGAGACGGCGGTACATGATAATTCGAAGAGACGGCGGCACTTTAAGAGATATTTCGCGTTGGTAATCGCCGAAGGGAACAACGTAGACGCGTGCGATGCAGCCAGACTGTTCGAGCACTTTGGCAATGTCGTCTACCAGAAATTCGCTCGCGTCGGACGTTTGCGGTCTTCCGCTGAAATGAACGCCGATGCAGGTCGCGCCACGGCGCGCTATGCGCCACAGGGCAACAGGAGAATCGATTCCGCTCGAAAGAAGGCACACCACCTTGCCCGAGCTGCCAACCGGTAACCCCCCGATACCGCGCATGCTGCGCGCATATATGTAGACGGCGTTTTGCACGACTTCAACTCCGACAGTGACGTCGGGGTTTTTCATCTTCACTTTTTTCTGCGGATAGGCGGCGCACAGGGTGGCACCGATGATTTGGTTCATCTCGGGAGAGGTGGTCTCGAAATCGGTGTGGTTGCGACGTGCGGCAACCTTGAAGGTTTCGAAATCGTCTACTTCCGAAAGCGCATTGACGGCAACCTGCCCCATAACCTCCAAATCGCGCTGGCATTTGTAACCGCAGGAAACACGGGCCACACCAGGGATTTTTAACATGATGTTGGAAGCTTCCAGGGCGGTTTCGAAGCTGGTTCCCTCTTGGAGGAAAACAATAAGACGCCCCGCTATGCGATGAATGGTCACAACGGGGTATCCCTGAAGCAAAGCTTCGATATTCTTTTGCAAGCGCAGTTCGAATTTTGAACGGTTGTGGCCTTTTAGGCCAATTTCATGATAATGAACAAGGCAAATGCGCTGATGGTGTTCTTTCATGGCGCTTAGTGGTTTTTGACGTCAATGGAGTCGGCGTCGTAGGAAATGTCGCCGCGAGCAATTTCGCCGAAAGCGATGCTCAGAGGCTTTTTGTTGGTGGCGCGGGCAATCTCAACAGCGGTTTGCAGCTGCACTGCACGATCGCGCTGACCGCGCATCATATCGTTGATGTCGTGCGCGCGCTTGTTTGCCAGCGAGCACAGCAGAAAACGGTCGTTGTCGGTTTGGTCAAGAAGGACATCGATTTTGGGCTCGATAATGCTCATGTAGGTAATTCCTTTTCTATTGTTGGGCGCACGTATTGACGAAATCGGCCAATTCTTGCGCTGCGCGTTCTAGGTCGTCATTGACCAAAATGTAATCATACTCGTTTTTGCGAGAAAGTTCCATCTGGGCAGTTGAAAGTCGTTTTTGCACATCTTCTTCGGATTCAGTGCCTCTGCCGCGCAAACGCTGTTCAAGTATTTCAAGCGAAGGCGGTTCAATAAAGACAAGATGCGCCTGAGGGATTTTTTCTTTCACCTGCATGGCGCCTTGCACCTCTATTTCAAGGATAACCTGTTCTCCTTGTGCGATGTGCTCCTCAACGGCCGAACGCAACGTGCCGTAGCTGTTACCGGAATAGGTAGCCCACTCCAAAAAGCCATCTTCTGCGACCAGCTTGTCAAACTGGGAGCGATCCAGGAAATAGTAATGCACGCCGTTTTGCTCGCCCTCGCGCGGGTTGCGGGTGGTTGCCGAAATTGATACCCACGTGTCGGGGACGAGTTGCAAAAGGCGAGCCACCAGGGTGCCTTTGCCGGCTCCTGATGGCCCAGAAATTACGAAAAGATTACCGCTGCGCATGCGTTGCGTAGGTGATTAGCCCAAACGCTCGAGCAGGGCTGCTTCTTGACGAGCGCCAAGACCGCGCAGACGGCGGCTTTCGGCAATTTGGAGCTCGTTCATGATTTTCTCGGATTTGGCTTTGCCGTAACCCGGAAGCGTTTCGATGAGCGTGGAAACCTTCATACGGCCAACAACCGGATCGTCCTTTTGATCGAGAACGTCTTTGATCGTGATCTTTCCGCTTTTAAGTTGATCGCGAACCTCGGCGCGTTTAATACGAGCAGCCTTCGCTTTTTCCAGGGCGGCCTTGCGCTCGTCAGCGCTCAATTGAGGAATTGCCATTGTTGCTCCTTAAATTCTATTTAAAAGATTTATTTGGATTGACTGAGCCAATTTATCATAACCAGCAATAGTTAATCCTTAATTGTTTAAATTTCCAACGCGAGTACACATTACTATGCCCGTGAGCGGCATTTTAGCCATATTTTCCACACGTTCGTGGTTAGATTTACGTTATGTGTCACGCATCGGTTTTAAAAATATTCGGCGTGCATCCGTTTATGGAAACACGCCGAACAGGTTTGAACTATAAAAAACGCGAGCTGTACTAAATGGCTTCGATTTCCTTCACGATGGCATCGAATGCGGCAGCTGGGTCATCGGCTTGAGTGATGGGCCTTCCGATAACGATATGCGAAGCACCAGCTGCAAAAGCTTTTGCAGGCGTAGCCACGCGGCTTTGGTCCCCTATGGCCGCTCCGGCAGGGCGAACGCCCGGCGTTACGATGTAGGCGTCGGGGCCTAAAATCTCGCGAAGCATGGAAGCTTCTTGCGGTGAGCACACAACACCAGAGATATTGGCTTCTTTGGCGACATTGGCCAACAGCGATACCTGCTCGGGCGCGGGACGGTTGATGCCAATTTGTTCCAACGCGTCATCGTCCATGCTGGTAAGCACGGTGATGCCCAACGTAACGGCGGTGTCGCGGCCTGCTTTCCTGCAGGCATCTTCAACGCCTTCCAGGCCGGCTTTGAGCATATCTGCGCCACCTAAGGTGTGCATGGTGATCATGTCGGCGCCAGAATCGGCCGCCGAAAACGCAGCGCCTCGTACCTGGTGAGGAATATCGTGAAGTTTCAAATCCAAGAACACCTTGAAACCCTGCTTTTTGAGAGCGCGAACAATGGTGGGGCCAACGGCATAGTACAACGTCATGCCTACTTTGAGCCACTGGGCGCGTCCTTGGAGTTGGTCTGCTAACGCCATGGCCGTATCGGGTCCGCAATCCAGCGCGACAATTATGCGCTCTTTTGCAGGTGTGTTGGAAAAAGCTGTTAGCATACCAAAGCTCCTCTCAGTTCGGCTATGTCTTTAACGCCCTGTTGCTCGCAGTAATCGATGATGCCGTCAATGACACGTATCGTAGCATAAGGGTCAACGAAGTTGGCGGTTCCTACCGCAACAGCCGTAGCCCCGGCAAGCATGAACTCGATGGCATCGGTTCCCGAAGAAATGCCGCCCATGCCAAGCAACGGAATTTTTACTGCTTTCGCGGTTTCCCATACCATGCGAAGCGCTACCGGTTTAACCGCGGGGCCTGAAAGTCCGCCAACTGCGCGGGCGAGAACCGGTCTGCGCGATGTGACGTCAATCGCCATACCCATGAGCGTGTTTATAAGGGAAAGGGCGTCTGCGCCGGCAGCTTCGGCCGCACGTGCTATCTCGGTTATATCGGTTACGTTTGGCGTGAGCTTGACGATGATGGGACGCTTCGTTGCGGCGCGGCATAACGAAACCACCTGCTCGACGCTCGTAACGCTTGTGCCCATGTTCATACCTCCCGCGTCAACGTTCGGGCAGGAGATATTAATCTCATAGGCGTCAACCGGCGCTTCTTCCAAGGCTTCAATCACATCGACGTATTCTTGGAAGCTGTGCCCCGAAACATTGACGACGATGGTGGCGTTTTGGCTTACCAGCCAAGGAATATCCTCTTCTTTCAAGTGCGCGACCCCAGGGTTTTGCAAGCCGATTGAATTCAGCATGCCACTGGGCGTTTCGGCGATACGAGGAGAAGCGTTGCCCTCCCATCCATTGAGCGATACGCCTTTGGTGGTGACCGCGCCCAAAGAGGACACATCAACGAAATCGGAATACTCGCGTCCGGCTGCGAAGGTTCCAGAAGCAACGGTGACGGGGTTTTTCATGCGCAAGCCACCAAGATCAACTGCAAGGTTCACGCTTGTTTGGCGAGGTTTGGCGACGGTGGCCGGTTCATAATAGCGTTCGTTCATTACCACACCACCTTTCGTGCATCAAAAATGGGGCCGTCAACGCATGAGCGCTTCTTGCCGTCAACGGTGTCTACCACACAGGACAGGCATGCTCCAATACCGCATGCCATGCGTTTTTCGGTTGATACTTCGCAGAAAACACCAGCTTGTTCGCTGAGCTGTGCAACCAACTTCATGAGCGGGTTGGGACCGCATGTTGCAACATAATCGTAGGGAGTGTGTGTGGCA
>JAZQAV010000080.1:0-14233 GCA_045545435.1 Eggerthellaceae bacterium
TTCGCTGGCTACGTTGCGCTGCTGCTCGATCACTGCGTCGCGTTGCCATTCGCTGGCTACGTTGCGCTGCTGCTCGATCATTGCGTCGCGTTGCCATTCGCTGGCTACGCTGCGCTGCTGCACGCTGGTGTCGTTGCGCTGCTGCTCGCTGGCTACATTGCGCTTATGCTCGCAGCTGCTTGCGAACTGCTCCTGTTCGCCAGCGCCGGTATTGCTGCACTGCCGCCCGCAGATTGTGTCGCTCTGCTGCTTTTCGTCGTTCATATTCTTGCTGGTCTTGCGTTACTCGAACTCGAGAGCGGCCTTAATAATGGTCGCGTATTTTGCAGCGAGCAAAAAGTCCTCATCGTCTTCCAGATAGGTGACAAAGAGGCTCAGTTTGGTATCGGGGTCGGTATTCCAGGCCTTTTCGATAAGCGCACGCAGGCGCTGCGCTTCGGTGAGCTCATTTTGCGTAGAGGCGCCGTTTGCATCCGTTGCTTCGATATCCATTGTGCGTCCTTTCGAGCGTTCGCAATCACTTGCAAGCGATGTTGCCGTCAATGATACATCACGCGCGGCGAATAGCGCGTGCATCGAGCGAAGTATTGTGGGATTATGAGCTTGATGCGTAAAACGACACACGAAACAGCACGCGCTAGAAATGGAGGTCGCCATGAGCGAATCCGCTGTTGAAATTCGCACTACCCAAACGCAGTATCTTTCGCACGATGGAAAAACGCTGGTGCATGCGGTTATTTGGTATCCGGCGGGTGCTGATGTGGCTCCCGATTCCGTCGACGTCGCTGTCGCTGATACCGCTTCGGCAGATGTGGACTTTGCTCCTGCGGGCGATGCTCCCGCTGGCGCTGATGCCGCCGCCGCTCCGACCGATGCAGCTCCCGCCGCTGCAGCCGCTGGCGCCGTCCCCATTCCGGCCGCTGACGCCGCCCCCGCTTCGGCTGCTCCCGCTCCCGCTGCAGCGCCTTCTATTCCGCAAGCCCCCCGCGGCGTCGTCCAACTCGTTCACGGCATGTCGGAATACATCGAGCGCTACGACGACTTCGCGCGCTTCCTTGTGGCCAATGGCTTCATCGTTTGCGCGAACGACCATATCGGTCACGGGCAAAGCGTCCTTGACAAAAGCGACTGGGGAAATCTCCCATTGGACGGCGGTGCGGAAACGCTTGTGGAAGATGTCCACTCGTTGCGCACCTACCTTACTCATGACCTGGGCGTTTCGGCCCCCTATTTCCTGTTCGGCCACTCGATGGGCTCCTTCGTCACTCGCGCGTATCTGGCCCGCCACGCCGCGGGTCTTTCGGGTGCGGTCTTATGCGGCACGGGCTTCGTTCCGGCTGCAACCGCGAAGGCGGGCTTAACGCTCGCGCGCGCCATGGGCAAGCTGCGCGGCGGCAAAGCAAAAAGCAAATTGCTGAACCAAATGGCCGACGGCGCCTATTCGAAGGCTATCCCCAACGCGCGTACCCCCTTCGACTGGTTGAACACCGACCCCGCTGCCGTGGACGCCTACATTGCCGATGATGCTTGCGGTTTCTTGTTCACCATCGGCGGATACGCAACGCTCATGAGCTTGCTCGTCGAAGTGAACACTCCCTCATGCCCCGAAAAGTGGCCAAAAGATTTGCCCGTCTTTTTCATTGCGGGCGGTCAGGATCCTGTGGGGTCGAACGGCGAGGGCGTTCGCACCGTCGCCCGAATGACAATCGATGCGGGAATACGCGACGTCAACATCAAGATTTACGAGCAGATGCGCCATGAGATTCTTAATGAGCCCGCGCATGCCGAGGTGTACAACGACGTGCTGATGTGGCTTGATCAGAAGCTCGACCGCGCTTAAACGGCGCGATTAGCAGGCAAGCGCAGAGCACAGCCAACCTGCAGGGAAGGAAAAGCATGAACAGACGTTATGTAATCGCCCTTGATGAAGGAACCACGTCCGCACGGGCGGTGCTTATCGATCGCGACGGCTCCGTCGTTGACTTCTCGCAAAACGCCTTCCCGCAGTATTATCCCGAACCTGGTTGGGTTGAGCACAATCCCCGCGAAATCCTCTCGGCGCAGCTGGGCGCGTTAACCGAGTTGCTGGTAACCCACAATTTGGATGCGGCGGAAATCGACAGCATTGGCATCACCAACCAACGTGAGACCACGGTTGTGTGGAATCGCGAGACCGGAGAGCCCGTTTACAACGCCATCGTGTGGCAATGCCGCCGAACGGCCGACATTATCGATGACGTTTGCTCCGATCCCGAAATCGCGGCAAATATCACAGCGCGCACGGGCTTGGTGCCCGACCCGTATTTCTCCGCCAGTAAAATCAAATGGATTTTGGACAACGTGGAGGGAGCGCGCGCGGCGGCCGAAGCGGGCAAACTGGCCTTTGGCACCATCGACTCGTGGCTCATTTGGACGCTGACGGATGGCCGCGTCCATGCCACCGATGTGACCAACGCCAGCCGCACCATGCTGTACAACATCCATGAAATGCGCTGGGATCCGTGGTTGTGCAAGCTGTTCGACATCCCGGAAAGCATGCTGCCCGATGTGCGCCCTTCGTCAGCCGATTTCGGGCGCACCGCGCATTCGGGCATTTTGGCGGGCATACCCATTTGCGGTGTTGCCGGCGACCAGCAATCTGCTCTGTTCGGCCAATGCTGCTTCAATGCCGGCCAGGCGAAAAACACCTACGGAACGGGTTGCTTTTTGCTGATGCACACGGGTTTCGAGGCCCCTAAAAGCGCCAACGGGCTGGTAACCACCATTGCGGCTTCGGCGCCGGGAACGCAGCGCCCCGAGTACGCGCTTGAGGGAAGCGTGTTTATGGGCGGTGCCACCATTCAGTGGCTTCGTGATGAGTTGGGCCTGTTGAAAACGTCGGCGGAATCGGAAGAGCTGGCGTTGTCGGTGGAAAGCACCGGCGGTGTCTATTTGGTCCCCGCCTTCACCGGTTTGGGCGCTCCCTATTGGGATGCCGATGCCCGCGGTGCGCTTTTTGGCCTCACGCGCGGTACGTCGCGCGCTCATGTGGTGCGCGCCGCGCTTGAATCGCTCGCATATCAGGTTTACGACCTGGTTGATGCCATGCAGGCGGATGCGGGGATAGCCATATCCGAGCTCAACGTGGATGGCGGAGCGTCGGCGAACAACTTTTTGATGCAGTTCCAAAGCGACTTGCTGGGTGCCGTTTTAAGGCGCCCCGAGAACACCGAAACCACTGCTTTGGGTGCGGCATATCTCGCCGGGTTGTTCACGGGTTACTGGTCGTCGTTGGACCAGCTGCGCTCGCTTCGCAGCAGCGATACGGTGTACCAACCCTCTTTGGATGCTGACAGCCGCAAAGCGCTGCTCGATGGATGGCGCGATGCGGTTGAGCGCACGAAAAGCCGTAAATAAGTCGCGATGCGCTTTCTTTAGATGGCGCTTCGCAGCTGTTCGCTTCCTGCGGATGGCACTTTGCCGCTGCTCGTTTCCGCTGGATAGCGCTCTATGGTTGTTCGTTTCCCGTGGATAGCGCCTCGCGGCGGGGCGTTTCTCGTGGATAACGCCCGCAATTGTTCGCGTGCTTTTAGTCGTTAAGGTCGCGCACGCGAATGGGCAGGTGTAAAATCGCGGCCCATATCACAAGCGATAGCACGGTGGACGCCGCCAAAATAATACCGATACCAACAGGATAGCTGGGCCAGGGTGCCACAGCTGCCAGCATGCCAACGCAGCCTATGATGGTGTGCGTGAAGTTGATAACCGAGCTTGCGGCTCCCGTTTCGCCATCGTGCTGATTCAGCAGAATGTTGGTGCTGTACGGGCGTGCGCACGATTCGGCCAGCACGAAAATAAGGAAGATCCCGCAGAAGGCAAACGCCGAATGTTCGCCGAAGAACACCAAGCCAACACCTGACAGAAGGCAGAGCGCCAACAAAAGCGTGGTGAACGATTTCGCGCTTATAAAGCGTTTGACAAAAAGCCAGATGAAAGGACCAAGGCTTCCGGCAATTGCTCCTACGGCGAAAAATGCGCTGTAGCCAAGCTCGCTCATGCCAAAGAAATCGATGTAGATGTAGGAGCCGACAGCGATATAGGCCATGAACGGTATGTTGAGCATGCCCATGACCAGCAAAAACGAAACAAACCCGCGGCTTTTGAGCACCCAGCCCAAATGGCCGATTGTGGGAAGAATCGCATCGCGGGTGCGGGCGCGTTTGGGCAACGACTCCTCAAACAAAAAGCCCATGATCGTTATGCCAGCTCCAATAACGGCAAGTACGGCAAATATGCCGCGCCAGTCGGTTATCTGCAGCAGAAGCGCGCCTATCACCGGTGCGAATACGGGTCCTACAACGAACATAACCTGTACAACCGACAAAACTTTTTCGCGGTATTCGGGTTTGAAGGCGTCTTTTACCACGGCGGTACCAACGGCGCCAACGGCTCCAGCCCCTAAAGACGCAAGCACGCGTGCGGCAATAAGAAACTCGATGGTGGGCGCAACGGCGCACAATGCGTTCGCGAGCGTGTAACAGGCGGCGCCAGCGATAAGTACCGGCCTTCGTCCGTATTTGTCGCTTACCGTTCCGAACAGAAGAAGCCCTATGGCGTTGAAAGCAAAGAATCCCACAAGCGTAAGATTTACCAGGTCGGGAGTAGTGGAGAGGTAGTCGACCATATGGGGAATGGCGGGCGTGTACATGTCAAGGGCCAGTGGCGTGGTAAGGCCGGCAATCACCAACAGGGCAAGTGTGCCAATGGTGCCCAGGTGCCGCTGGCTGCAATCAAGCCAAGATGCAAGGCCTTTCTGCGGCTGAGTGTCGTTTGTGCTGTTGTCGATATGCGATTCCATGACGTCCTTGTGGGCGATCGTGTTGGTGTTTTGCGGGTAACATACACGCGCTCGTATCTGGCTGAGCGCACGAATCGCTATTCTACCGTGTCTTGCGCGTGCATGTTGCAATTGCCCTCAGAAGAAACAAAAGCCTAATAAAATGGGCAAAACGGATGCCCGTTTCATCCGCGAGAGTGCTACCATAAAGATAAGAGCAGACCATACTCAAAATGGTCAGAGAGAGCGCGACGGGAAAGGAGCGATTAACATGGGAAAGTTTGTGATTAAAGAGGCAGCCAAGGGATTCAAGTTTGACCTTAAAGCGGGCAACGGCGAGATCGTTGCTTCGTCTCAAATTTACAAATCGCTTGCAAGCTGCAAGAAAGGCGTCGCTTCCGTTCAGGCGTGCGCTCCTGCGGCCCCCGTTGAGGACCAGACGGTTGAGGGCTTTGCGGTCGAGAAAAATCCGAAGTTCGAGATTTTCAACGACAAAGCTGGCGAATTCCGTTTCCGCCTGAAGGCTCGCAACGGCCAAATAATCGCCACCAGCCAAGGTTACAAGGCTGCCACCAGCTGCAAGAAGGGCATCGAGTCCGTCAAAAAGAATGCAGCCGAGGGCAACGTGGAAATTGCTGCCGAATAGCTGCTTTTAAGCGAACAGAAGCTGTTTAAGTAAAGGCTGCACCCCGAATGCCAAGCCGCGAATGGTTTGGCTTCGGCGGTGCAGCTTTTTGTTGCGCGTTTGCTAGTCCGACGCGACAGCGGATGGGTTTTTGGCCAGCTCAACCATTTGCTCCAGCGTTTTGCTGCCAAAGCCCACGTAGGCGCCGTTGTTGATGATAAGGACGGGCACGCCCAGTATGTTGTAACGCTGTTGGAGCGCGGGGAAGTGTGCGATGTCGTAAATGTTGGCGGTAACGTTTTCGTTGAGCAGGGCAATGCGCTCGGCAGCGGTTACCACATCGGGGCAGTATGTGCAGTTGGTGCCCACCACCACCTGTATTTCGGTGGGGGTGTCAACCGAGGCAATCAGCGTCTTGGTTTCTTCGTCGACACCGCTTTCGGGGTCGCTGGCATTCACGAGACTTTCAACGAACGCTTCGAACTCGTGCCCCAGCGGGACGCCATGGTAGGCAATGCGCGTCCATGATCCATCGGCGCGCATATAGTCGACGCGCGGCAAATCGTCGCCTTGGGCGTTTTCTTCAATCTCGACGGTAACGTTGCTGCCAATGCGTGCCAACTCTTCCATAAAACTGCGCACATCGCGGGAAACGGGCAGGTCGTTGAGCGAAAGCTTCAAGGTGATTGGTTCGACGATGTCAGAGGTGTAGTCTTCGATGGTGTCAGCCATGCCGGCGTCGAAGAGCGTTCCCGCAGCGGCTTTCTGTTCGACAAGCGTGCGCTTGGATGCTTCCTCAAGCGTGCGCGGCTTCGTGATGGGGTTGGGTTCGCACACGATGCCCGTTTTCTGCTGCATTTCGCTTATGTAGCGCTCCATGGACGTGGCGGCCGTTGCTCCTTCGCCAACAGCGGTGGTAACCTGGCGCAACGGCTTTTGGCAGACATCGCCTGCCGCATAAAGGCCAGGGCACGACGTTGCCTGCTGGGCGTCGGTAATTACGTAGCCGTTCTCGTCGGTTACGCCATAGCTCTTCACCAGCAACGTTGCCGGTACGGTGCCCGCGAAAATGAAAATGCCGAACGCTTCATCGGTGTTAGGCGGACGCCAGGTTTCACGCTCACCGGTGTCTATGTGCTCGATAATCGCGGTGCGCAACACGGCATCGCCCGACACGCGTTTGATGCGCGATTGGTAGCTCACATCAATTTTGGGATGGCGTTCAACCTCTTCAACAACTGAAGCGGCGCACGAAAACGCGCTTTTGCGCACGAGGATGGTAACGTGTTTGGCGTAGCGCGCGAGATAAAGGGACTCCTCGGCCGCCTGGAATCCGCCGCCAACCACCAGCACCTCTTTATCGGTGAAAAACTCTGCGTCGCAGGTGGCGCAATAAGACACGCCGTGACCGAAATAGTCTTCTTCGCCATCGAAGCCAATGTGGCGCGGCGAGGCGCCCGTGGCGAGCAACACGCCAAAGCACGAGAAATCGCCCTTGTTGGTGCGAACTGTTTTGATGTCGCCTTCCATATCGAGCTTGCGCACGGTGGCCGTTTTGAATTCCGCGCCGAAATTGAGCGCCTGTTGGTGCATGGTTGCCGAAAGCTCTTCGCCCGAGGTGGCGAGAACGCCGGGGTAGTTCACCACTTCGCTGGTTGAAGCGATTTGCCCACCAATGTGCTCTTTTTCAATCACCAAAACACGATAGCGGGCGCGGCCCAAATAGATTGCGGCGGTAAGACCCGCTGGTCCCGCGCCGATGATGATGGCGTCGTACATGGTGTCGGTTGTGCTCATGAGGCTCCTTAAAAGGTGGTTGACGGTTGTGTTGCCTGCGTTTTAAAACGTGCGGCAATTGTCGCGTGCAAGGCACGCTTGGAAGCAGATGGCAATTACTGCTGGGCTGAGGTGTCGAAGTGGTTGTAGAAAACGGTTTCGGCAAGTTCTTTACGGCGCGAATGCAGGGGATTGGGCTGTGCATCGTCGCCAGGGTAGCCCAGGTCCAAAATGGCCACCGGCTCGAAGGTGGCGGGGATGTTGAACAGCTCACGCAGTTTAACAGGGTCGAAGTGGCCAACCCAGCATGTTCCCAGCCCGCGTTCGGCTGCTTCCAGCATCATGTGGGTTGCGACAATAGAGGCGTCAACATCGCCGCTGTCCTTGTCGTCGAAATTACGCACCCATACGCTGCTGCGGTCGTAGCACACAACAAGCGCCGCGGGAGCGCCAAAGACGTAACGCGTGCACTGAGCCAGCTTCACCATGCCTTCGCGCGTGTTGATGACAAGGATGCGCTGGGGTTGGCGGTTTGCGGCAGTTGGGGCTATTTGGCCGGCGCGCAACACGGCATCAAGATCTTCCTGCTCAACGGGGCGCATGTCGTAGGTGCGAACGGAATAGCGCTGGTCTTGCGCAAGTGAAAAGAAATCGCTGTGCGAAGTCATGGGGGTCTCCTTACGCCGAGTTTGGTTTTACGGACCTTAGGGTATCATGGAAGCAAAGTATGCAATTGATACAGTAAAGAAACAAAGAGGCTTGCATGGCGTTTCTATTGGGCTGCGAAAAGGTAGCGGTCGAATTTCCCACTAAAACGGTGTTCTCGGGCATCTCGCTTGGTGTTGACGAGGGCGATCGCATAGGCATTGTTGGGCGCAACGGCGATGGTAAATCCACGTTGCTTGCGTTGCTTGCTGGTGCGCAAGAGCCCGACGAAGGGCGCGTTATCCGCACGCGCGATGTGCGGGTGGGCCTTTTGGGGCAGCGCGACAACCTTGACGATAACGCGACGGTGCATTTCTCCATCGTGGGGGACAGGCCCGAATATGAGTGGATTCGCGACGCGTCGGTGCGCGCGATTATCGAGGGCTTGGTGGCCGATATTCCCTGGGAAGCCAAAATAGGAAACCTTTCGGGTGGTCAGCGTCGCCGCGTCGACCTGGCGCGTCTTTTGGTGGGCGACTGGGACGTTCTTATGCTCGACGAGCCAACCAACCACTTGGACGTGGCGGCCATCAACTGGCTTGCGCAGCATTTAAAGAGCAGGTGGCGCGAGAAACAGGGCGCGCTGTTGGTGGTCACGCACGATCGCTGGTTTTTGGATGAAGTGTGCTTGAACATGTGGGAAGTCCACGATGGCATCGTTGAGCCGTTCGAAGGCGGCTTTTCGGCCTACATCATGCAGCGGGTGGAACGTGAACGTGTTGCGCGCGTGACCGAGGAACGCCGGCAGAACAAAATCCGTCGCGAACTGGCCTGGCTTTCGCGCGGTGCGCAGGCGCGTTCAACGAAACCCAAGTTCCACGTGAAAGCGGCGCAAGCGCTTATTGCCGACGTGCCGCCGTTGCGCAATCAAATTGAGCTGCAGCGCATGGCCGTAGCGCGCTTGGGCAAGGAATGCGTGGATTTGCAAAACGTGAGCGTCACCTACGCCGCTTCAGATGGTGCGGCGCAAGAAGGCGGCACCGCGCGTGCGGTATCGGTGCTGCGCGATGTTACGTGGAACATAGGTCCGGGCGATCGCGTTGGCATTGTGGGCGAGAACGGCGCGGGAAAAACCACGCTTCTGAAAACCATCCAGGGCGAAATTACGCCGAACCGCGGCAGAGTGAAAATCGGCAAGACCGTGAAATTCGCCGTGCTTTCGCAGCACTTGGACGAGCTGAACAAGGTGGGAAACGACCGCGTTCGTCAAGTGGCGGGGCGCTATACCAGCCGCATTATGCTTGATGGCAAAGAGCAAACGCCCGGCGACCTGCTCGAGCGCTTGGGTTTTACGAGGGCCGATTTGAACGAGCCGGTAAAGGACCTTTCGGGCGGTCAAAAACGCCGGCTTGCGCTCATGATAATTCTGCTGGATCAGCCCAATGTGCTTATCTTGGACGAGCCGGGCAACGACCTTGATGTGGATATGCTGGCGGCGGTTGAGGACCTGCTCGATGGCTGGCCTGGCACCCTTATTTTGGTCACGCATGACCGCTATCTTATGGAGCGCGTAACCGATAACCAATATGCGCTTATCGATGGCCATCTGCGCCATTTGCCAGCAGGAATTGACGAATATTTGCAGCTTGAGGACGAGTATCGCCAACAACGGTTGGCCGCCTCCCAAAGCACTGCGGGTGCAGTCGCGAAAGGCGATGCCTCGCGTGCGGCAGAGGGCGCAACGCCTACATCAGCGGCAGGTGGGGCTTCGAAAGCGCAGCAGCAAAGCGGCCTTTCCAACAACGAATTGCGTGCGTTGAAGAAAACCATTGCGTCTACCGAGCGCAAAATGCATACGCTTGAAGGCAAAATAGAGGATGCCACGGCGGCGCTGTACGAGGTCGATCCCACCGATTTCATTGCGTTAGGTGAAGCTCAGCAGCAAATAGACGCGCTAAAAGCACAGCTTGAAGAGCTTGAGCTCGTGTGGCTTGAAGCATCCGAACAGCTGGGAGAGTAGGGCCTTTATGCGCGGCTGCGTTCGCACGCGCTTGCAATAATGTGCGCTTGCGCTCGCACGCGCTTTGCATTCGTATGCTGACGAGCGCTAGTCAACGCCGCGCAGATACGTTTGGGGGAGCACGCGACGCAATTCGGGAAGCGCTTCTTCCAGTTGCTCCTTCGTCCAGGCGTGGAGGGCGAAATCGCCCACGGTTGCCGGCGCATGCTCGTCGAAACGCTGGAGAAACCATCCTTTGAATTGGTCGGCGGTGGGAGCGCATTCCGCGATTGTTTGGGCGATGACCTGCGCGATTTCCATAAGGTTTTCCAGCGGATGCGTTTCAGTTGCGACCGTGGTGCGAAATTCGAAGTCGACGTTGCCAGCGGCGATGATGCGCATGCTCTCGCGCACGCTGCTCACCACCTCTTGCGTTTGCTGCTCGTCCGCATAGGGCTCAACGAGCCCCGTTGTTTCGGGATAAGCGTCAAACGTGTTTTTGATATCCATGGCCACGTAGTCAACCAGGTGGTTTTCGATAAGGTGCGCTACCACGCGGGGGCGTGTTCCGTTAGTGTCGAGTTTCACGTTTAGGCCCAGCTCGTGTACGGCGGTGCAAAATGCGGGCAGGTCGGGCTGAAGCGTGGGCTCACCCCCGGTGATGCACACGCCGTCAAGGAGGCCTTTTCTGCTTTGCAGGAAGCCAAGCGCGTCGATGTTCTCGTCGGCGTCATCGGTTGGAAGCACCAGGTCAACGTTGTAGCAATACGGGCAGCGCATATTGCACCCCCGCGTGAACACGGTGGCGGCCAAATGCTGCGGGTAATCCAACAGCGTGAGCTTTTGCAAACCGGCAATTATCATGCGAATAGTGTACACCCTTGGTTTGTGACGCGCACCGCTTTGTGCGCTACCTCCATTTCGCGTCTGCAAATTCGGTTTTTAGAGCAGGTTTCTTGGTAGGGAAATGAGATTTCAGGCACGTGTTTTGAGTTACTGCAAAATCTTTTAGATTGTCGCTTGACTTAAACCATGATTTAAGTAGCACAATGCGCTCAACGACGTCGAAAGAATCCAATTCCTACCCGAAAGGAACCTCATCATGGCAGAAATCAAGCTTCCCAAGATTGCGCTCGGTGCGTGGGCGTGGGGTAATGACGGCACGTTTGGCAGCGGTATCGATGCAGCAGAACTCAAACCAATTTTCGACACGGCGATGGCACACGGGCTGAACCTGTGGGATACGGCCTACGCCTACGGTATGGGCACGTCTGAGAAAGTGCTCGCAGGCTTTCTTGAAGGCCTGCCTCGCGAGAGCTATCTGGTATCAGACAAGCTCACACCGCAATGCGTTGACGCATTGGCCGCCAATCCCGTAGAAGCTATGCACGATATGCAGCTTAAGCTCATGGGCCTCGACCGCTTTGACATCTACTGGGTACACAACACCTCAGAAGCTCCCAAGTGGACTCGCGCGCTGGCCGCGTTCTTTGAGGGCCGCGATGATGTTCCCATGATCGGCGTTTCCAACCACAATCTGGCCGAAATCAAGGAGGCCGACGCCATTCTGCGCGAGCACGGCGACGACCTCATCCTCGGTAAGGAAATTGCCCTCTATGAGCAGCGATGAGTGTATGGCGCGTATGCGCAGGCGCCTGTGCAAGATCGGGCTCGTGCTGAGCTCGGTTGACGGCAGAATCGAGCCGACCATCTCGGCGATCTCCATGCACAGGTTATCTGTGGCCGCCGTGCGCTTGAAGGGGGGGGTGCGCATTCCATGGTGCCCCCGTTGTGCGAAATATTACCGCCATTATTATATCGCCATTGGCGGTATAAACGCGTAATCATGGAGGGCTTCAAAGATTCTGTCTTTAGGTGCGGTACATGGTAACGACAGGCTCACATAGTCATCAAGAAGCGACAACATTGCGTCACGATTGGGCGTCAAAAAAGCGGGCGCACTCCCTAGAGAAGGCGCCCGTGGTGATATATCGTGAAGCTACGAGGTTAGCTATTGCCTACTGTGCTTCCCTTGACGGCGCTGGTGCAATGCGAATACTCCCAAGGTAAGAAGCAGGGCTCCGCCTATCATCATCGTAGCTAGAATGGGCACGATCGATCTGAGCGGATCTCCAGTTTTTGGCAGACTGCTGCTCGTGGGTGGGTCATTGCTGGCTGAGGGGTTGCTGCCAGAATCGGCCGTCTTGATGGAGAAGTTAGCAGATGCCTCCCCGTCATCGAAGGCGGCAACAATCGTATGGTTGCCCACGGCGAGCGTCGCTAGGTAGTTGGCAGGTAGCGTAACGACGACACTGCCAGTCTCGGCCGAGTAATTCGACGCATCGACTCCAACGCCATCCACCAGTATTCCGGTAAAGTGCCCGAACGTTGCCTCGTCATTGATGCTGCGTTTGAAGACGAACGTCAGCCCTTCATTTGTGCCCCGCGTCCATACGGCACCGTCACCTTCGGTGTTGCGATATTCGACCGTCAGATGTGGGATGGCCCTCGTCTCCGTTTCGTCACATCGAGAGCAGATGCGCTCCTCTTCGCCGTCTTCGACCTCGGTAGCCTCCTTGGTCACCGTCCATGCACCCCAGTCGTGCCCAAGGGCGGCAATGGGCTTCGGCTCCGAAATCTCAGTTATTCCCTCTGCATCGGAGAAAAGCTTGCCGCATCCACTGCAGGTCCAGTAGGCCTCTGTGCCCGTTTCGGTGCAGGTCGGTTTGACTTCGGCTGTCGGCACCAAGGTATGCGTATGGCTTGTGTACTCCGCCTCGACCGTCACGTCGTAGCGCCATAGATGCGCCCAATCTCCGTCGATGATCAGGTACATGGCATAGTCGCCCGCATCGTCGGTGTTCACGAAGAACGTGTGCGTGCGATTGTCTATCGTCCTCGTTATCCGGGGATCGGACACGCTTTCGGACACAATAGTCACATCATGCCCATCGGCGATTTCCTGTGCCTTTGCAGCTGCGGACTCTTTCGCTTCCCCGATCATGGCCTGGACCGTGACGTTGGACGGCTGTGTGAACTCAGACGCCGTCACCTCGTCGAACACGACGACTTCTGTCACCTCGCCCGTCCGCGTATCCGTAAGCTTCAGCGTCCCCGCAACCTCGGTGCTGCTCCTGTCGACTGAGTTGTCGATCGTTTTGGCCCTGCCCTTGTCAAACCACTTTGCAATGACCACCGTATCCTCGTTTACGGTTATCGTGTCGCCTGGGTCCATGAGCTCGCCGTCCACAGACCATTTGTAGAAGGTTCGCTGCTCATTGGCATGCGTGAAAGCGCATGTTGGAAGCTCATACTCTGCGCCGGCATCGATCGTGACTGGATCCATGCTGCCCGTCCCGGTGCCCGGATCGAACGAGACGGTGCAGGTCCCGACCGCGTCCTCTTCGAACACGGCGCAGATGAGACGATTCGCACCAGTAAACTCGAAGGTGTAGGCCGTTTGGTCTGAAAGCATGTCGCCCGTATACCTCTCGGGGCCGTTTGCAGGCCATGCCCCATCTGCCAGATACCAGCCTGCGAAACGATATCCCGTATCAGGACGTGCGGTTAGCGTGACCTCGTCGCCCTCGTAGCAGCCGAAGATCGGGCCGTGCTCGTACACGGTGCCGTCCTTTGCCACGACATCCTCGGGGTAATCGTTATAGGAAGGCTCATAGGTCACGGCAACCATGCCGCCCGTATAGCCGTCACCCGGCTCATTCCCACTAACGTCGCCAATCCAGACCTGGATTTCATTGGCATTGTGTGCAGGAGCCGCATCGTCTTCAAACACGGCGCACACGTAGCGCAAAGGCTCGGCATCGCCCGAAAGGACGGTCTCGCCCGGTTTGTAGGTGAAGCTTGCCGCGGTGGAAAACGCAGACCCGGAATATGCTTTATTTGGCGAGCTGCCGTTGTAGTCGGCATCCCCACCGCTCATATTGTAATCGATGTTGACGCGGTACCAGCCAACGAAGCGGTGACCTGTGTCAGCCTGTGCGCTCACAGTGATTTCGTCGCCGGAATAGAACTGGACGATATCTCCGGCATAGTATTCCCCGTTTTTGCCAAAATCATAGATGTTGGGCTCACTGGGCGTATAGCTGGTGGCGACCTTGCCGCCGGATTGAGCCATGGTCGTATTGCCGTCTATGCTGCCGATCCAGATCTGGACCTGATCCGCAGAACGTCTCACGACAGGTTGAACGGCAATGAGAACCTGCATCGTTGAAGCCGCGCCGTACACATTCGTGATGCTCGGCGTGCCGACGAGCGAACCGTTCTCGACACTCACCGCCATATCGCCGCTCTGCGGGAAAAAATACGTGGCGTCAGATTCCCAATACGATTCCACGGTTGCAACAATGTAATA
>JAZQAV010000081.1:0-12881 GCA_045545435.1 Eggerthellaceae bacterium
CGTGCGCTAATCAGGACAATCGCATTGGTGGCAGCGCAAAAGAGCGCCGCAATAACAATGCACGCAAAAAGGAATTTGAACATCTTTCCTAGAATGACAGCCCCTTAGCTAAATGGCGGTTGCTGATGCAGGTGCCGGATGCGATGCGGCTTCGGTTTCCATGGATGGCCGCAGAGTATTCCCCGCACCGCCTTTGCGCGTCAACTCTTAGTTCAGGTAGTGCAGACGTTTCGTGCGGGCAGGCGCGTTACTCAGACGCTTCGTCGTCTTTGGCCTCGGCGTCATCGATCAGCGGCTTGGGCACGATGCTTTCTATGACTTCGCGATTCTTTATTTGATCCAAGAACCACAGTTCTTCGGCGGTTAAGTTGGCGCTGACGTTGGTGATAACGTTAAGGGGGCGCTCGAAGCGGCAGCCCTTAATGCGAAGCGTGGCCAAGCGCTTAAGGCGGCATTCTTCCTGGACGGTGAGCACCGAGAGCATGGATACGCCCAAACCTGCCATGACGGCTTCTTTAATGGCTTGGGTTGAGTTGAGCTCCATGATGGTGTTTACCTGCTTAGGGTCGAAGCCGGCGTTTTTCAAGGCCATCTCGATAACCTTGCGCGTGCCCGATCCTTTTTCGCGCGAAATGAAGCGCTCTTCAACGAACTCTTCGTAGTCAACTTCGCTGCGCGTGGCCCAGGGGTGATGGTAGGGCACAATGAGCACCAGTTCGTCCGACCAGAATTGCTCGACCTCGATGTCCTCATCGTTGGTGGCTGGGCCTTCGATGAGGCCGATGCCCAAGTTGTTCTCCAACACGCCTTGGACAACGGCTTTGGTGTTGGCGATGTTGACGTTGAATTTGGGCGAGGAGTTGTCGTCGTGGGTGAGGCCCATCATGTGCGGCAACAGATACTCGCCAATGGTGAAGGTGGCGCCAATGTGCACAACCTTCCCTTCGCGCTCGGCGTATTCGCGGATGCTGGCCTTTGCTTGCTCAACTGCACGCAGGGCTATAACTACCTGGTCGTACAGTATCTTGCCAAAAGGCGTGAGCGTCACACCGCGGTTGGTGCGCGAGAAGAGCTGGGCGCCATATTCGTGTTCAAGGTTTTGAATTTGAACGCTTACGCTCGGCTGGCTAATAAACAGGCGTTTCGACGCTTGTGTGATGCTGCCCGTGTCAGCAACCTCTTTGAAGACGGCGAACTGCTCAATTGAGCTCATAAGTGTCTCCCAAAAATGCCTTTGCCATAAATAAACCGAATTGCCAAGCTTTGCACGCTATCGGTGTTCGATAGCGGGTGCGAAGGGCGGGTTTTGCCCGATAGCAACCCGTTTTGCTCCAAGTGGAACGAATCGTATTAA
Source organism: Eggerthellaceae bacterium (assembly GCA_045545435.1). GTDB lineage: Bacteria > Actinomycetota > Coriobacteriia > Coriobacteriales > Eggerthellaceae > UMGS1502. The sequence goes on from JAZQAV010000081.1 coordinate 1,355, forward strand.
ACACCGTGACGCGGCATTTGCTTTGCTATAAAAATATTCTATCACAGAAAAATAATATTACAGCTGTTTATTGCGGTATTTGGGTAAAGGTTGCCGCGGGCAACTGACAGCACCTTAGTAGGTGCAGTTCATTTGCCCAGTTGCAGCGTTGTAAATGCCTTGTTCTAGGAAGGTTGCAGATGCAGCCTTAATGCTAGATCAGGGGATGATTAAAGTTAACCAGCAGCTCATTTAGTGACAGAAACAAGCCGATAACCGCCAACTATGGCGGTATCGCATATTTTGATTGTACAGGCCCGCGAAATGTCTCTAAAGTGCTTTATTATGTGTGCAATCACATAAATGTGGTGGGTGGAAGAGAGTTCAAACGGCGTAAATAGGACGCCAATCTTGAATACAGCCAACGCGACGAGCCCTGAAAGCGGGTGCGTCGGGTTGGATTGCGCTTTAAGAGAATTCTTTCTCACTCGAAAGTGGAGGATGCAGCCTAGCGGCCGAACGTGGGTTTGCTGGCTGTGAAGCCCAAGAGCCAAGGGGGATTCATATGGATGGAAATTTGATACTCTGGTTCGTCGTCGCCGCGTTTGTCCTCTTCCTGATACTCAGCGCCGCAAAGTTCGCTAAGTACAGCAAGTGGTCCACGCATGGACGTCTCGAACTCTATCCGGTGCCCAAAGAGGGTGACGGACGTGCTGAGTACGGCGGATCGCTGTACGAGCAGGACAAATGGTGGGAAAAAGAGCGTCATATCGACCGCGTGGGCGAGACGGTGGACATCGCAAGGGAGATGCTCTACATCAGGAAGCTGCTCGTCAACCAGCGTTCGCTCTGGTATCCCTCGATGCTGTTCCATGGTGGCATTTACATCATGATGGGCTGGTCGGTATGCCTTATCATCTCTGGCCTTACGCAGGTTGATTGGGTTATTACCGTGGTCAACGTTATCGGCATCGTCGGCTTCGCTTGCGCAACGCTCGGCACCGCATGGCTGCTCATCAAGCGTCTGACCGATCAGGATCTGCGCAACTACACCACGCCGCTTGAGTACTTCAACCTGATTTTCATCCTGGTTGTACTTCTGACGGGTATTTTCTGCTGGACCAATTTCGGCGCCGGTTGCAACCCCAACGCTGTTGCCGGTATGGTCTTCGGCACCGTTGCCGCACAGTCTATTCCTGGAATCGTCATTTTCCATCTGGTTATCCTGGGCGCGCTTCTTATTTACATTCCGCTCAGCAAGATGGGCCACTACGCTGGCAAATTCTTCGCATTCCGTTCTGTTAACTGGAACAACGACCCCAACCTGCTCGGCAGCAAGGTCGACCAGCAGATGCGTGCTGCAGCTGCTCAGCCTGTAACTACCAAGTGGAGCGCGCCTCATGCGCAGCCCGCACCGGCAAAAGAAGCGGAGGAATAGAATATGGCTTTGGATAAGAAACACTTGCGCCCAAGAGACCTTTCGGCAAACGTCGCAGTTCTTTCGCCGCTTGACGATTTGAAGCCGCTGCCCGCGCCCTATGATAAGAACGGCCTTGAGCCCGAATGGAAAAAGCCCAAGGAAAACTGGGCAACCGACTACTGCATGTCCCTCGACGGCTTCTGCGCTCTTGACACGTTGAAGCGTCCTCAGACCAAGGAAGAGGAAGAGGAGTTTTGCAAGAAGTTCCTCAGCGGTCTTGAGAAACTGTTCTCCGACGCCAACAAGAACGCCATTCAGCCGTTGATGATGACTATGGAGTTCTGCGCTAAGTGCAACACGTGCTCCGCTGCATGCCACATCTACGAGGAAAGTGGCTACAACGAGATTTATCGCCCCAGCTACCGTATTGACGTGCTCCGCCGCATCTACAAGAGGTATTTCACCACTTCCGGTAAGCTGCTGGGCGCCTTTACCGGCTGCGATATCGATCTTAACTGGGAAACCATCGCGCGCCTGGGCGAGCTTGCATACCGCTGCAACCTGTGCCGTCGTTGCGCTCAGACCTGCCCGCTGGGTCTTGACAACGGCCTTGCCGCTCGCGAGATCCGCAAGATCTTCTCGCAGGAAATGGGCATCGCTCCTTCCGCTATCCATGCTAAGGGTACCGAGCTTCAGATGAAGACCGGCTCCTCCACCGGCATGACCCGTCCTGCCTTCCTGGACACCCTTGAGTTCCTGGAAGAGGATATGACCGATCGCTGCGGCCGCGAAGTTCACTTCCCGGTTGACAAAGAGGGCGCTGACGTTCTGCTCATTCACAACGCAGGCGAGTTCATCTCCTGGCCTGAGAACCCTGCCGCGTTCGCTATCCTGCTCGACGAAGCGGGCATCAACTGGACGCTCAGCTCCGAGCTGTTGGGCTACGACGGCGTTAACTACGGCGTTTGGTATGACGATATTCAGGCAAAGAAGATCGTCACCAAGCAGTACGAGATTGCCAAGAAGCTCGGCGTGAACCGCATCGTCATCGGCGAGTGCGGTCATATGCACAAGAGCCTGGCCATCACCGGCGACCGTCTGGCGGTTCCCGAGGATCGTGTACCGGTTCAGAGCTTCATTCCTCTGATGTGGGAGCTTGTGAAGGAAGGCAAGCTGAAGTTCGATCCTTCGAAGAACGACTTCCCGGTTACCCTGCATGACCCCTGCAACTATGTACGTCAGCTTGGCATCGTGAAGCCTCAGCGCGAGATCTTGAAGGTTATTGCTCCGCAGTTCCGCGAGATGACCCCGCACGGCGTTGAGAACTACTGCTGCGGCGGTGGCTCGGGCTTCGCCATCATGAACTCGCTCAACTTCAGCGACTTTGTGGGCAAAGTTTCCGCCCGCAAGAAGATGGAGCAGATCATCAACGCGTTCCCCGAGGACTTCGAGAATCCCGATGTCGTCAAGTTCGTGTGCGCTCCCTGCTCCAACTGCAAGGGTGCCATCCGCGAGATTCTGGGCATGTACAAGGCAACCGCCAAGTACAACGTTCAGTACAGCGGCCTTGTTGACCTCATGGTCAACGGCCTTGCCAGCATGGAAGAGCCGTTCCTGGACTTCTTGCTTTAAGCATCGAAAGCGCGCTTGGGCCGCTGTGGTCTGAGCGCGCTTTTTACATGCACGCGGATTGCGCGATCGTCCGCCGCTCGGGAGGGGGAAACTCCGAAAACAGTTGGCGCGAAAATCATGTTGCAGTTCTCGTTTTCAAAAGGTAACGCTTGGAAACTTTTTCGCGACACGATTAATTCTCTACCTGCGCGGGAGTGGCAATATCTAGCTATAGCAATTTGCTATTACGCTGCGAATCCCGGTACGTTTTGAATCTAAGCTGCAGGTGATATTATCTGCAATAGGTTCCTTTGATACCGTGATTAAAGTTGCGTATTTTAAAACATAGAGTGTTCGTGGTTTAAATAAATTGCGCAAGTTTACAGATGAGATTGCGCGGTTCTTGGGTATGATTTAAAGGCGTCTTTTAAGAGGGAAGACGCATTTAAACAAAATGAATATGGGTCTGTACAGAGAGAGGAGGAGCCCATGTTTATGGTTGCTTGTGACGAGAATGCTTGCATCGGCTGCGAGGAGTGCTATCCCAGCTGCCCGGCACACATTCTGGGCTTCGAAGACGGTCATGCTTTTGTTCAGGGCGATGAGATGGAGTGCTTGGGTTGCGAGACCTGCGTCACCGTTTGCCCGGCTGGCTGCTTCACGATCACCGAGATGTAATTCTTACCAATTCAAGTAGTATTTGGTCGACGAAGAAAGGGGCAAAATGGCTGAAGGAAAACCGACACCCATGCTCGACGAACTTGAGAAGGGCCCATGGCCTAGTTTCGTCAAAGAAATCAGGACGGCTGCTGATGAGACCGCTATGGCTGCGGACCTCATCGACCAGCTCGAGCAGTCCTACGAGGAGAAAATTGGCCACTGGAAACATGGTGGTATCGTAGGCGTTAAGGGCTACGGTGGCGGCGTCGTCGGTCGTTACACGAACCTCCCTGATAAGTATCCTAACCTTGCTGAGTTCCACACTGTTCGCGTTGCTGCACCCAGTGGCTGGTTCTACACCACCGACAAACTGCGTCAGATCTGCGACATTTGGGACAAGCGTGGTTCTCATCTCACCAACGTTCATGGTAGCTCGGGCGACATGATTCTTCTTGGTTGCAAGACCGAGGATCTTCAGCCCATCTTCGATGAGCTTGCTGACAACGAGATGGACCTCGGTGGTTCCGGCTCCGACCTTCGTTCGCCTATGTGCTGCGTAGGCCCTGGCTACTGCGAGTGGGCATGCTACGACACGCTGGACATGTGCCTCGACGTCACCAACGAGTGGCAAGACGAGCTGCATCGTCCTATGTGGCCTTACAAGTCCAAAATCAAGATGTCCGGCTGCGCAAACGACTGCGTTGGCGCCGGCGCTCGTGCTGACATTTCCGTCATTGGCACCTGGCGTGACTCCATCACCATCGATCAGGACGAGGTCAAGAAGTACGTCGAGAACGGTATGGATGTTGCTGCTGTCGTGCACAAGTGCCCGACCAAGTGCCTCCACTTCGACAAGGAAACCCTTGAGCTCACCGTTGACGCTGACGAGTGCACGCGCTGCATGCACTGCATCAACGCCATGGGCAAGGCTATCAAGCAGGGCAAGGAAAAGGGTGCCTCCATCCTCGTTGGCGCTAAGTCCACTATCGTTAAGTCCGCTAACATGTCTTGGGTCCTGGTTCCGTTCATGAAGATGGAATCCCCCTACGACGAGTTCAAAGAGCTTGTTAACAACATTTGGGACTGGTGGGATGAGAACGGCAAGACCCGCGAGCGTCTTGGCGAGACCATTTACCGTCTGGGCATGGGCGAATTCCTCCGTGCTATCGACATGCCGGCTGTACCGCAAATGGTTTGGCGTCCGCGCGCGAACCCCTACGTATTCTGGCAGCCTGAAGACTTCGAGAAAGAAAATCAAGAGTAAAAGGCTTGCACGAAGAGTAAACGATTCGCAGCGTTTGACCCATCAAGAGATTGAACGCATGAGATATGAAGGGGTGAATTTAATTGGCTAAAACTGACCAAGGCCCAATTAATTACAATGAGATGATTCCGCCAATTGTCAAAGAGAACTATGGACAGTGGCAAGACCATGAGTACGTCAAGGCTGGTGTCGTAAAGCACATTGGCCCCAATGGCGACCTGTGGACCGTTCGTGCTGGTACTCCGCGTCTTCTGGCCAGCACCAACATCAGGGCCATCTGCGAGATCGCTGACAAGTTCTGCGATGGCTACCTGCGTTTCACCACGCACAACAACATTGAGTACCTGGTAACCAAGGAAGAGAACATCGACAAGGTTATCGAGGCTACCGAGGCTCTTGGCTACCCCGTAGGAGGCACCAAGAACTCCCTCACCAACATCGTTCATACGCAGGGCTGGGTGCACTGCCACACGCCCGCTACCGACGCTTCCGGCGTTGTTAAGGCTGTTATGGACGACCTGTACGAGTACTTCGTGAACGATGACCTGCTGCCCGCAAAGCTGCGCATCTCCATGGCTTGCTGCCTCAACATGTGCGGCGCTGCTCACTGCTCCGACATCGCTATCGTTGGTATTCACCGTACCGCTCCGCGCATCGACCATGAGACCATCCGCAAGACCACCGAGATTCCTTCGCTCGTTGCTTGCTGCCCGACCGGTGCTATCCGCCCCGATCCGAAGAACAAGAGCGTGAAGGTTGTCGAGGAGAAATGCATGTATTGCGGCAACTGCTACACCATGTCTCCTGGCATGCACATCATCGACGAGAAGAACGACGGCCTGTGCATCCTCGTTGGCGGCAAAGTTGCCAACGCCCGTACGGCCCCCATGTTCTCTCGCATGGTTATTCCTTACCTGCCCAACAATGCTCCTCGCTGGCCCGAAACCGTTGCAGCTATCCGCAACATCGTTGAGTGCTGGCGTGCAGGTGCCCGCAAGGGTGAGCGTATGGGCGAGTGGATTGAGCGTATCGGTTGGGAGCGCTTCTTCTCCATTACCGGTATTCCGTTCAACGACAAGCTCATCGACGACTACATCTTCTCGCGTGAGACGTTCCGTACGTCTGCGGCATTCAAGTACTAGTCGCTGCTAACGAACCGTGCTGCAGAGGTGTCTTTGCAGCACGGTTTTTTTATTGCTGGAAAGAGTTTGCAAGGGGAGAGTGCCTTAATGGGTCGCGTGCATCCGTACAACGATATCGTCTGCATTCAAAAATCTTGCTTCTTTCTTCCGTTCTTTGAGTTCGGCAACGGCTGCAAACAATGCATAACGCCGTGGGACGAATATAAGGAAGGCGATATAACCCCCGAAGGACTTAAAAGGATCGCCGCTTTTTCAAAAGAGCGTATCGATCGTTGTTCCGAGGTAATCGCGTTTCTGTTCAAAATGCAATCCGACTGGGATATTACTCCGCATGACGATGGCATTTATATCGGTACCGACTCGCTGCGTTTTGAAGACTTGCTTCCCAAGCTCGACGAGGCGGGATTCACCGGATCCGATTTTATGATCTATACCGAGTACACTCAAAAATACGGAAGGTAAGAGAAGGCAGTGCGGCCGGTCTTTCCGTAGTAAGTATTTATCCTCCCGTTCTAAGGTTTTAGCCATGGGAGAACAACGTATAACCAAGCAAGGCGTTTCCGACATTGTCTCTGCGGAGCAATGGGAGCGCCTTGTTGATTTATTCGATCAAAATCCCGATAGGGTGCGCCGGTATGTAACGCGACTTTCGTTTATGCCGGGCAGCGAAATTCACGCGAAAGCGATAGATGCTTTTCGAGTGCTTGCTCATGAGCGCGCTGCGCAACGCCCGCAATTTTTCCTGGAGACTATCAGGCGACATATGTGGGCTATGAACGATGAGGGGGCAAATGACGATTGGTCTGCTCCCGAAATCGTGTGCGCGATAATCGCGGGTGATCCGCAGCGTTTTAAGCAGTTTTACTCGTATGTGTACAGCGCAGCTATAGACGAGCTCATGTTCCAACCCAGCTTGCTTCGCGGCTCCGACATCCTTTTGAATTATGCACCTGAAGTTGTGCGTGAATTCGATAAGGAGATTCATAAATTAAGGCAAATTGTCGAACAGCGCGACGACTATTTTGCGCGATAAAAAAGTGGAGCTATTTATGGAGTTGCGCCCGTCAAGCGCAATATGATGTAATTAAATGGTTAACTGTTCGTTGGCTATCGGAATACTTAATGCTGGTATCCAAGCAATGTATTTCTATGCCAATATTACGGGCAGTTATTATAAAGTTTGCATTATGCTTAGGGAGTTACTCTAGGCAAAACACGAGATTGGAGTGAACTATGGATAAGGGTCCCGCAGATCCCGCAATCAAGCAGAAGGTTCTTGATTATCTGGAAACCGTCGAAATGGCAAAGAGCAAGGTTATCGCTGAGGCTATCGGCGAGCGCAAAGGCGCTGTTGACCTGGCCGTCAAAGAGCTTGCAGCTGAGGACTTGGTTGAGTATTTGTACATCACCACGACCTTCGTTGCTCTGAAGGGCAAAGTCGCTGAGCCCAAGGACAACTAATCGCTGCATCTTCTTGAGGGGTAGGGGCTGTCTCGTTGGGCAGCCAACGAGAGAGAGACAGTTCCATGTTTGAGAAGATCGTTTCGCGCGATCCAGAGGCGTCCATTGTTCAAAAATGGAGCGCCAAATTCGACCCTGCGTTTGAGCGCGATGATTTCGCCGGGAGCATTGGCTCCCGGCGCTTCCGCAATCCGTCCGCGTATCACGTTGATGAGGCGGCGCGCGAGGTCATTCACTATGTTTTGACCGGCGAGAAAAGCGAGGAGCTTGCTCCTAAACTCGCCGATCTATGTCGCTTGATTGCATTGTGGACTCCACCTGCATCAGTGACGCTTGCTCCATTCGTTCAGCTCCGTGGGCTTGTGGCGTCCGAATTGGGAGGTTTCGACGCTAACTCAAAACAGGCTCATGAAATGGGGGAACGCATTGACGAGTGCACCCTTATGGCAGTGGAGTACTATGTGCAAAGCCGCGAGCAGGTTATGCACATCAGGCTCAATGAGCTAAAAAGAAAAACGGACAATTTAGAAAGAGTCTTGGGAACCGCTGAGACAGGAATGGGGGATATCTAATATGAAAATTATCTGGCCCCTTCTGGTGGTTCTCGCGATTGTCCTCGTCGCATGGGTTGGCACTGCCCAACTAGGCATGTACACGTTCTTTGGCGTGATACTGCCCTATGCCGCCTTTATCCTCTTCATCGTGGGATTCGTTATCCGAATCTTGCGTTGGGGTAAAAGCGCGGTGCCCTTTGCGATTCCGACGACCGCGGGTCAGCAGAAGAGTCTGCCATGGATCAAACAGGCAAAGGTCGACAATCCATTTACCGTTGGTGGTGTGATTGTCAGGATGCTGCTTGAAGTATTCACCTTCAGGTCACTGTTCCGCGGTGCCCGTACCGAGAAACATGGCGACTCGCTTACAATTGGTTCTTCGAAATGGTTGTGGCTTGGCGCAATTTTGTTCCACTGGTCGATGCTCATCATCGTACTGCGCCACTTCAGGCTGTTCCTGGATCCCGTGCCGGCTTGGCTTGGCGTTCTCGAGGCAGCAGATGGGTTCCTGCAGATTGGTCTGCCCATCTTCTACATCACCGACGCTTGCATCCTGATCGGCTTGGTGTTCCTGTTCATGCGCCGCATCGTTTTGCCGCGCGTGCGTTACATCTCCCTCGCGGTCGACTACTTCCCGCTGTACCTGCTGCTCGGCATTGCCATTACCGGTATTGTCATGCGTTACGGCGTGCGTGTTGACATCACGAGCGTTAAAGAACTCACCATGGGTCTCATCACGCTTCATCCGGTTGCGGTTGAAACCATTGAGCCCATCCTCTTCATGCATGTCACTCTCGTATGCGTGCTCCTCATTTACTTCCCGTGGAGCAAACTTATGCATGCGGGCGGCATCTTCTTGAGCCCCACCAGGAACATGGCTAACAACAGCCGTGCGGTTCGTCACGTGAACCCCTGGAACTACGAGGTTAAGAAGCACACCTACGAAGAGTACGAGGAAGAGTTCGGCGAGAAGATGCGTAAAGTCGGACTTCCTTTGGACGGTGATGAATAACCATGGCTAAGAACAAAGATCGCAAAACAATGCTCGACTATACGTTCGAGCTGCCCCAAAAAGACTGGATGGACACCCCCGTCGAGTTCAAAGAGGGTATGTACTGCTATGGTGCAAAGCCTGATTGGTTGAAGCCCATCGACTTCCCGAACGCTCATGTTTGGGACTCTTCGTCCACCGACTGGAACCTTCCCGAAAACTGGAAGGAAATCGTGCTTGACACGATGGCCGACCTTCTGAAGAAGTATCGCTCCTTCCGTTTGTTCATGGACATCTGCGTGCGCTGCGGTGCATGCGCCGACAAGTGCCACTTCTACATGGGCACGGGCGACCCCAAGAACATGCCGGTGCTGCGTGCCGAGCTTCTGCGTTCGGTGTACAAACGCTACTTCACTACGTCGGGCAAGCTGTTTGGCAAGCTGGTGGGCGCACGCGACCTCACCGAGGACGTGCTGCGTGAGTGGTGGTACTACTACTATCAGTGCACCGAGTGCCGTCGCTGCTCGCTGTTCTGCCCCTATGGCATCGACCAGGCAGAAATTACCATCATGGGCCGCGAGATCTTCAACAAGCTTGGTCTTCAGACCGACTGGATTGCTGGTCCTGTTGCCAACTGCTTCATGAAGGGTAACCATGTAGGCCTCGAGCCCCAGACCATCGTCAACAACGTTGAGATGTTCATGGACGACCTTGAGGACATCACGGGTCACCGTTTCGAGCCGTCCTTCAACCGCAAGGGTGCTGAAATCCTGCTGGTTGCCCCCTCGGGCGACATTTACGCTGAACCCGGTATCTACACCTTCATGGGTTACATCGAGATGCTGGAGCATCTGGGCATTGACTACACGCTTAGTACCTACGCTTCCGAGGGTGGTAACTTCGGTTTCTTTACCACCATGGAAATGGCTAAGCGCCTTAACTCAAAGATTTACGCTGAAGCTGAGCGCTTGGGCGTCAAGTGGATCTTGGGTGGCGAGTGCGGCCACATGTGGCGTGTCCTTAACCAATATATGGACACGTGGAATGGTCCTACGCCGTTCCTTGAGCAGCCGGTTTCGCCTATCACGGGCACCGTATTCGAGAACTCGGCGTCCACCAAGATGATCCATATCGTTGAGTTTACTGCGGACCTTATCTATCACAATAAACTGAAGCTCGACCCCAGCCGTAACGATGACCTCATCGTCACCTACCATGACTCGTGCAATCCGGCACGTGGTATGGGTATCTTCGATGAGCCGCGTTACATTTTGAAGCACGTGGTCAACAACTTCTACGAGATGCCCGAAGAGACCATTCGCGAGAAAACGCTGTGCTGTGGTAGTGGCGCTGGTCTTAACGCAGGCGAGAACATGGAGCTGCGTTTGCGCGGCGGTTTCCCGCGTGCAGAGGCCGTACGCTCGGTGCGCGATCGCTTTGGTGTGAACACGCTTGCCAACATCTGCGCCATCGACCGCGTTGCTCTGCCGCCGCTGATGGACTACTGGGTACCCGGCACGCGTGTTACGGGCCTGCACGAGCTTGTTGGCAATGCGCTGGTTCTTGATGAGAACGATCATCGCGAGATGAACCTGCGCTTGGAAGATTTGCCTCAACGCGATGACAACGGGGAGGTGTCTGACTAATGAAAAAAATCATTCATGTCGTTGTGATTTTCGCCTTGGTGATGATCATTCCGTTCCTCGTGAATATCGGCAACAAGTCAGAAGCGCTTGAGCTCAGCACCGATACGCCTGAAATCAATGCGTTGGCTACCAAGGCATGCGTCGAGGATACCGAGTGGATGCGCAGCCACCACATGCAACTGCTTGACCAGTGGCGTGATGAGGTAGTGCGCGGTGGAAGCACGCAATACGTGAGCTCCACCGGCCAGATTTACGATAAGAGCCTGGACGACACGTGCTTGAAGTGCCACTCTAATGCTGAAGAGTTCTGCACGAAGTGCCACGAGAACGCCAATGTCGAGCTGTATTGCTGGGATTGCCATGGCACGTCTGACCTCAGCCTTCAAACAGGGAAGTAGGGGGTACGGACAATGACATTTACGAAAGATAATTCTCATACCATGGAAAGACGAGATTTCGCAAAACTGGGCGTCGCTGCAGCTGGCGCTCTGGGAGTCTTCTCGCTGGCTGGTTGCCAGACCGAGTCAGTTAAGTATTCAGATGTTGTTAACGGCACCTCTGTAGACGGTAGCAAGCACTGGGCGATGGCCATCGACGTCGAGAAGCTGAACAAGCTTGGCGTTATGGAAGATATGTCCAAGGCTTGCCATAACTATCACAACGTTCCTGAAATCCCTTACGCCAAGCAAGAGATTAAGTGGATTTGGGGCGAAACCTTCGAGCACTTGTTCGAAGATTTGCAGAACGAATTCGTTGAAGAGGAAGCCGAGGAAACTGTTTTCCCTGCACTGTGCAACCA
>JAZQAV010000082.1:0-2245 GCA_045545435.1 Eggerthellaceae bacterium
GACGCACGGCTCTTCGCTGACTTCCTCAAGCGGGTTGAAGCGAACCTGCGGCAGCTCTTCGTTGACCTGGTCGCGCAGGGCGGCAAGCAGCGAGCGCACGCGGATGCGCGCCGCACCAAGGTTTGAAACCTCGTCGATCTTGAGCACGGTGTATACCTTGCCCGCGGCCTCAAGGATCTCCTGCACCTGGTCGGTGGTAAGCGCGTCAAGACCGCAGCCAAACGAGTTCAGCTGAATAAGATCAAGGTCTTTGCGCTGCGTGGCCACCTTGGCCGCCGCGTACAAACGCGTATGGTACATCCACTGATCAACCACGCGAATAGGACGCTCGAGCGTGCCCAAATGAGCAATGGAGTCCTCGGTGAGCACCGCAAGGCCAAAGCTGGTAAGAAGCTCGGGGATGGCATGGTTGATCTCGGGGTCGTTATGGTACGGACGGCCTGCGAGCACAATGCCGTGCGTGCCCGTTTCCTCCATCCAGCGCAACGTTTCCTCGCCTTTAGCGCGCATGTCGCGTTTGAACTTCTCGTCCTCGGCCCACGCCTCTTCAACCGCAGCGTCAACTTCGGCGCGCGTGGGAAGCGGCGCATGGCGGCCAATAACGTGCTTGAACGTATCGGTCAATTCGTACAGCAAGCGCTTCTTCAGGTGGTCTTTCTTGTCGTAGGGTAGCCAGGGGTTCAAAAACGCCGGCGCACCGGGCTCGCGCAGCTCGTCGATGTTCAGACGCAATGCCTCCGAATAGCTGGCAACAATGGGGCAATTGTAGTGGTTGCCCGCGCCTTCATCCTCTTGGCGTTCCCACTTGGCGCAGGGCATCCAAATGAAGTCGGGATGCTTTTCCAGAAGGTTCATCACGTGGCCATGGCTGAGCTTGGCCGGATAGCATACCGACTCGGACGGCATAGACTCGATGCCCGCCTCGTAGGTTTTCTTCGTGGATGCATCGGAAAGCACAACGCGGAAGCCCAACTTGGTGAAGAACGTGAACCAGAACGGATAGTTCTCATACATGTTGAGCGCGCGCGGGATGCCCACCGTGCCGCGCGGTGCGTCTTCTGCGGCCAGCGGCTCGTAGTCGAACAAACGATGCGCCTTGTAATCGAACAGGTTCGGCACGTTGGAAGTGCCATCCACCGCACCTGCGCCCTTTTCGCAGCGGTTGCCCGTGATGAAGCGACGCACCCTGCCGTTTTCGTCTTTGCCGAAGTCGTTGATGGTAAGCAGGCAGTGGTTGCTGCAACGTTTGCAGCGAGCCGTACGATGCGTGGGGTTAAGTGCGCCCAGCTGCTCAAGCGTAAGCAGCGTCGTGGGCACGCCCTCAACCGCACGGTCGCGTGCCAGCAAGGCCGCGCCGTAGGCGCCCATATTGCCCGCAATGTTGGGGCGCACCGCATTCACGCCGGCAAGCTGCTCGAACGAACGCAGCACCGCATCGTTTAAGAAAGTACCGCCCTGCACGATAACATGCTCGCCCACGTCGTGGGGGTCACGAATTTTAATGACTTTGAACAGGGCGTTTTTAATAACCGACAGAGCCAGGCCTGCCGCAATGTCGCCCACGGTAGCGCCCTCTTTTTGAGCTTGTTTCACGCGGCTGTTCATGAATACCGTGCAACGGCTTCCCAAATCAACCGGGTGCTCGGCGGCAATCGCGGTTTGCGCGAATTCGGAAACGTCCAGCCCCAGGCCACTTGCGAAGCTCTCGATAAAGCTGCCGCAGCCCGAAGAGCAGGCTTCGTTGAGCATGATGTGGTCGATGACGCCGTCTTTCACGCGCAGGCACTTCATGTCCTGACCGCCAATGTCCAAGATGAACTCAACATTGGGCAGCATCTCACGTGCACCGCGCAAATGAGCCACGGTTTCGATCTCGCCGGAATCAACGCGCAGGGCTTCAAGCAGCAAGCCCTCGCCGTAGCCGGTTACCGTGGAATGGCCGATGGTGATGGGCTTATCGCCAATTTCTCCGTAAAGCTTTTCGAGGGCGGCACGAGCGCATCCCAGCACGTCGCCTTTGTTGGACACGTAATGGGTCCACAAAATTTTGCCCTCTTCGCTTACCAAAACGGCTTTGAAGGTGGTAGAGCCCGCGTCGATGCCCAAAAACGCCTTGCCCTCATACGTGGCAAGATCGGCGGTTTCAACGCGCTCGGCATCGTGGCGGCGCTTGAACTCGTCGTATTCTTCCGGCGAGGCGAACAGCGGGTCCAAACGCGTAACTTCTGAGCCCTGCACGTCGCCA
>JAZQAV010000083.1:0-14558 GCA_045545435.1 Eggerthellaceae bacterium
GCCCTGCAGCTTCTCGATGTCGACTTCCAACCAAGCAGGAACGGAAACACGCTCGTTGGACACCAGAGCGCTCTTGATTACGAGCAGCTCTTTGGCCTTCGGAGCCACGGCAACCAAGTCGCCGGGACGAACGCGATAGGACGGAACGTCCACGCGGCGGCCGTTGACGGTGATGTGGCCGTGAGTAACCGTTTGACGAGCTTCTTTACGGGTGCGGGCAAAGCCCAAACGGAAGACAACGTTGTCAAGGCGAGACTCAAGGATGGAGAGAAGGTTCTCGCCGGTAACGCCTTCCATGCTCTTTGCGCGCTTGAAGTAGCTGCGGAACTGCTTCTCAAGTACGCCGTAGATGAATTTGGCCTTCTGCTTCTCGCGGAGCTGTTGACCGTATTCGCTTTCCTTGCGACGGCGGGCAGGCTGGCGCTTGGATTCCTTGGTGGTGTAACCCAAAACGATAGGATCGATACCCAGCTGCCTGCAACGTTTCAGAACCGGAGTCCTGTCAATTGCCATAATAACTATCCTTTCAACCTACACGCGACGACGCTTCTTGGGACGGCAGCCATTGTGAGGAATGGGCGTGCAGTCCTGGATGCTGGAAACTTCAAGACCAGCGGCCTGCAAAGAGCGGACGGCGGTCTCGCGGCCCGAACCAGGGCCCTTGACGAATACAGCAACCTTGTGAAGGCCGTGCTCCATAGCAGTTTTAGCAGCAGCCTCTGCAGCCATCTGAGCTGCGAAGGGCGTGGATTTGCGCGATCCCTTGAAACCAACGGTACCGGCAGACTGCCAGGAGATGACGTTACCCTGGGGGTCGGTGATGCTCACGATCGTGTTGTTGAACGTGGACTTGATATGTGCAGCACCCACCGTGATGTTTTTACGATCAGCGCGCCTAATGCGCTGCTTTACATTCTTCTTCTGTGCCATTACGCCAACCCTTACTTCTTCTTGCCGCCGATTTGCTTACGAGGCCCCTTGCGGGTACGTGCATTCGTGTGGGTGCGCTGACCACGAACGGGCAGGCCACGACGATGACGCAGACCACGATAGCAACCGATCTCCATAAGACGCTTGATGTTCTGCGAAACCTCGCGATGCAAGTCGCCTTCTACGGTGAGGTTGTTCTGAATGTAATCGCGAAGCTTGGACATGTCGTCTTCCGTGAGGTCCTTGCAGCGAACGTCAGGATCAACGCCGGTTTCTGCAAGAATCTTCTTGGAAGTCGTCAGACCAATGCCGTAGATGTAGGTCAAGCCGATCTCGACGCGCTTGTCACGCGGAAGGTCGACACCAACAAGACGAGCCATATACACTCTCCTCTTTCTAACCTTGACGCTGCTTATGGCGCGGGTTTTCGCAAATCACGTAAACCGTGCCATGGCGACGAATGATTTTGCATTTGTCGCACATCTTCTTTACCGAAGGACGTACCTTCATAATTGCTTCCTTTCGGTTTTCCAATACTTGCCGTTTATCTCACACGGCCAGCCGCTGCCGATGATTTTCGAGCTTTATGCTGGATCGTTCGAATTCGCGTTAAAGGCGAGCCCAGCTAAAGATAGGCGCAATATGAACGTTTGGCCGCAACCTTGCCAAACGGGCATATCGACCGCCCGGACCACTGCGGCCATCGACGCCGCAGCACCCAGGTGCCTATTTGAAACGATACGTAATACGACCGCGATTGAGGTCGTACACGGAAAGCTCCACCGTAACCTTGTCCCCCGGAAGGATCTTGATGTAGTGCATGCGCATCTTTCCAGAGATATGGGCCAGTATTTCATGCCCATTCTCGAGCTCTACGCGAAACATTGCGTTGGGCAATGCCTCTTTTACCGTACCCTCGAGTTCGATTACATCTTCTTTAGCCAAAAGTGCTCCTTCAAAGCAAATTGTCACTAAGCAGCAACGATAGATATTAGCAAAAAAATTTGCGTATGAGGGAGTGATTCGAAGAGCGCACAAAACCATCAAACCGCCCTCTCTCGCTTTTTTGCGAATGACGGTTCCAAGATGCCTGCATGTCAGGCGTGCGACTCGTAAGATCGCGCAGTCCTCATATGCGGGACTGCCAGGTAGTGTTTGCGGCGCTTAAGATGCTTGCAAGAGAAATTCGCAATGCCGTTGCGCCTGAGCCGCCTTGTCAGCTCGCGCTATACCATACCACACCTGAACGTCGCGCAAAGAAAATTCACGAAGCAAGTGAATTGCGCGTTTTCTTCTGCGCGGAGTCTTCGAGCCGACTGCGGCGAAGCGTTCGCTAGCAAGCGCGGCGTACCGACAGCAAGCGCGCCGCACAGGCGACCGGCCGCGATACGCCAGCCACCGGCCGCGCCGCAATACGCGGGCGAACAAAGCCGCCGCAACGACGCACCGGCGACCAGCAGCGGTGCGCCAGCCACCAGCCGCGACGCAATTCGCGCGTAAACAAACCCGCCGCAACGACGCACCGGCGACCAGCAGCGGTGCACCGACATGTCGGAAACAGCCTCCGTGCATGCGCAATGCAACGGATTGCCCCGGAAATGTCAGAAAACGCCTCCGTGCACGATGTTGAAGAAATCTGACCTGGGCTTTTGCTGATTCGTTCGTGCACGGAGGCTCTTTCGCGCCAGTTTTGCCGTGCATGAAGCCCACTTCTGACAGTTTTGAAAAAGCTTGTGTCTGAAATCGCCTTCGTGCACGAAGATTTGTGCACGAAACCTGCTCCGTGCACGACGAAACGGCATTTTGCCCTTGGCAACGGCAACGGTGTGAGGCGATTGCCATCACTATGCAGCTGTCCGTATTCGATGGGGCGAAAAACGACCTTGTTGCTATGGGCGCAAACAAGCGGCACGGAACCGCGCTGTTGCTATGAGCGCAAGCAAGCGGCACGGAACCGCGCTGTTGCCATGAGCACTCGCAAGTGGCATGGAAGCGTGCTGATGCTACGCGAAAGCGCAAGTGGCATGGAATCGCCTTGTTGCTACGGCATACGGAAATCGAGCAACCAGTTCGGCGAAAGATGGACTCTTGGGAGCATGGACCGGCATGCCACCAAGAGCCCAACACCAATCATTCAGCCGCATGCTGCGGGGCACGCTTTCGGGCCCGCACAAGTTCAATCCCCTCTTTGCCCGTCATGCGATCTATGTCGATCCGCACCATATACAGACGCGAGCCGCCTTTTGCCATTTCGGCAAAAAGCTCTTCGTCGGTGCCTTCAGGGTAGTATTTTTTTCCAAGCGCATACAAAGACGCGTGCTTTTCGGAAGGGTCGTCCACGAAGCGCGCGCGCCCAAACGCAATAGCGCTACGGTATGCGGTGGTGAACTGCTCGGGGATAATATCGTCGGTCCCGATCACGCAAAACGACACCGCTTCGTTGATGCGTAGGGCGCCAACTTTGTGGCCCTCGAGCGCCGTGTGGAAGTAAATGACAGGTCTCGCCTCAGCATCATCGGCAGAACAGGCGGACGGGCAATCGACTGAGCCAGCGGATTCGCAACCGACGGGGCCGGCGGACTCGCCATCGGCGGAAACAACTACCCCGTCGCCTTTGCCAAAACCGGTTGCGCCGGCACTGTCGCCAAAAGCAGCTGCCTCCGCGCCATCGCCAAAAGCAGCCGTTTCGCTTGGGGCGCTCAAGCGGCCGTTTTCGACGAACACATAGCTCAGCGGAACGGCATACGGCAGCCCATCGGAATCTATAAGGGCCAAAACGCCCGATGTGCCCTCCTCAAACAGGCGTACCGTCTCTTTAACGGAAAGCTCTTGAGCAGATCGGCGCATCTTATGCATCTGTTTTGCCTTTCACTGAAATCCGTTTCCAACGAGGTAGCTTACACCGTGCGTCTGCGCTGCGACACCGCGCACTACACCGTGCGTCTGCGCCGCGACCTTGCGCACCGCGCGGCGAACCCAACTTCTATCGCGCCACTGCGTTCTCTCACGTTCGCAGCTACAACTACCACCCGACTCACCTTAGCGTTTTCGCAACTCCCAAAAAGCGATTGCACTTGCGGCTGCCACGTTCAAGGAATCAACCCCATGCGCCATGGGAATCATAACCACCGCATCGCATGCATCTATTGTGCTTCCGAACAAGCCTTCGCCTTCGGTACCCATAACTATTGCGAGCTTCTCGCACTTCGCAAGGCGCGGGTCATCCAAACCCATCGCATTCTCGCGCAGCGCCATCGCCACCGTGGTAAACCCATGCGAACGCAACAGCGACACGCCTTCTTCCGCCCACTCGCGCTGGTTTCCGATGCGCGTCCACGGAACCTGAAACACCGTCCCCATGCTCACGCGCGCCGCACGTCGATAAAACGGATCGTGGCAAGACGGCGATATCAACACGGCATCAACCCCAAGCGCCGCAGCCGAGCGAAAGATTGCGCCCATGTTCGCATAGTTGGTGACATCTTCCAAAACAGCCACGCGCGTGGCCCCTTCAAGCACCTGCTCGACGGAAGGCAAGGTCGGACGCGCAAAACACGCCAGCGAACCGCGCGTCACCTGGTAGCCGGTAAGTTCGTGAAACTGCGCAGTTGTCGCAAGGAACAAAGGCACATCGGGATACGCGTTTGAAATACGCTCCATAATAGCACGGTCGTGCGCCTGCCACGTTTCCTCTACGAAAAGCGACAGCGGGCGCACCCCCGCATCAAGCGCGCGTTCTATCACCCGCTGCGATTCGCCTATGAACATGCCCTCAGGGTTGTCACGCCTAAACCCCTCGCCACGCTTGAGCTGCCCGTCGGTCATGCCCGAATACGGACGCAAACGCTTATCGCGTACGCCCTCGGGAAGTTCGGATATCTTAAGAACAGGCATAACAACAACCTTAACCTACCGCGCCACCTGCACGCCGCCTTGGATGGTCGCACTCACGAAGTACGGTCATGAACTGCGGTTACCGCACTCAGCCACACAGAGCGCAATTATCGCACCCAGCTGCGCATAATCCCGTGCACACGCTTACTTCTTACGCACAGGAAGCGAGAATATGAACGCCCCGATGCAAATAACCGTGCTCACCAGCATGATGATATGGATGGCAAACGCCAAATCGGCCGCTCCGATTTGCGCGAGGATGGTGTTTCCCACCGTCGCACCCAGAATAAGGCTTACGATAACGATGGAAAGCGACTGGCCAATACCGCGCATAGCCGTAATAGTGGCATTGGCCTCCGAATAGTGCTCGGGCTCGACTGCCGAAATAATTACGCTGTTATTGGGCGCCACGAAGAACGCGTTGCCGAAGCCGATAACAAGCAGGCAAACCACAATCATCCACAGCGGCATCCCCTGGTCCACAAAGCTCAACCCAAATAGGCCGCAGGTGAGCACCGCGCAACCCGCAGAAGTGACAATAGTAGGATGCACGCGGTCGGCCAAGTTGCCGGCAATGGGCGACATAATTGCCTGAATAACCGGCTGGAACAGCAGCACAAATCCCGCCATGGCAGGATTAAGCCCCTGCACCACTTCAAGATAAATGGCCATAGTGTAAGTAACGGCGTAATAGCCGGACATTTTGAGAAGCGCAGCGTAGTTCGCACGACCGTACAGCCTGTTGGTAACAAAAAAGCGCACCTGCATTACCGGGTGCTCTACGCGCATCTCGTACGCCACGAATACGGCAACCAGCACCAAGCCGAACAAGGCGCAGAACGGGGCCCATACGAAAGCTGTCCATTCGGCCAGACCAAGCATGAGCACGAACAGCGAGGCCATGAACAGCGCCGTGCCCACGCGGTCGAACGGCTGGGCTTCTTGCGGCGTGTCGCGTTCGATTTTGAAGATGGCAAGCCATGCCGACACAGCGCCAACAACGGCACCAAAGGCGAAAACGAAGCGCCAGTTAAGCGCACTGCTAATAAATCCGCCCAAAACGGGGCCAAGCGACAAGCCCAAACCTACCGCCGTGCCCACAAAGCCCAGCACGCGCCCTTTTTTGTCGGGCGGGAACGCGAGCAGCATAAGCGTTACGTTACTCGCCACAATGGCGTCGCTGAAAATAGCCATTGCCACGCGCATGGCAATAAGGAAGTGAATATTGGTGGCAAGGGCCGAAGCTATTGCGGTAATTGTGAAACCTACGGTGCCTACAACAAGCAGCAAACGCCTGCCTTTAACGTCGGCAAGGCGTCCCAGAGGAATCGAAAATATGGCCGTCGCAAGAGCGTATGCCGAAACCACCCAGGTAACCGTCGTCGCACCGCTTTGAAACTCAGAGCTGATAGACGTCACGCACAAATTCAGCGACGAGGACATAAACGGCGCGATGAAGCTGGTGATCAAGCAAACCACCACGGCCGCCAGCTGTCGCGAGGACATCGACTTATCCTCTACAGCTTCCGCCTTTCCGGCTTTCCCCTTGCTCAAGCTTTTCTCCTTCGTTTTCTTTCCGGCAAAGCAGACAAAACAGCTGCGATAGCCGCCAAACAACCGCACACAAGCATAGTAGCATGCACGGCAAACGCCAAATCGTTTGCAGGAATTTGCGTAAGAACTGTATTTCCCACCGTTAGATTGAACACCAATCCCACAATAACCAGCGACGTGGCGGTACCAATCGAGCGCATGGCCGTGAGCAATGCGTTCGCCTCTGAATAGCGATCGGGCTCAACGCGCGACATCACCACGCTGTTGTTGGGAGCCATGAAAAACGCGTTCCCCAAACCCGCAACAAGCAAGGCGCACACAACAAACCAAAGCTGCGGTCCCGCATCTACCGTGCTGAGCATGAACAACGAAGTGGCCACCAGCGTGATTCCTGCCGCCATAACATGCATAGAGCGGAAACGGTCGGCCAACCCGCCCGCTACCGGCGACAAGAGCACCTGCATGATGGGCATGCTGAGCATGATAAGCCCCGCCAAAGAGGCGCTTAGGCCTTGCGATACCTCAAGATAAATAGCCATGAGGTACGTAATGGAGAACGTCGACATGGTCTTGAGCATCGCAACCACATTGGCGCGCGCATACACGCGATCATCCGCGAAAAACCTAACCTGCAAAACAGGGTATTCGCAGCGCAGCTCATGAACAACAAAGAGCACGAGCAAGGCGACGCCGCCTGCAAAGCACAGCGGAGCCCATGCGTAGGCGGTAAGCTCCGAAAGCCCGAACATAAGGGCGAAGACAGCGACCATAACCAGCCCGGCCCCCATACTGTCGAACGCCTCGGGAGGTTTCTTGGGATCGGGGTCGATTCGAAGAAGTGTAACAACGAAGACGATAAGCGAAACCAAACAGCCAAGCGCAAATATCCAGCGCCAGCTCAGAAGGTCGTTCATGACGCCACCTACCGCAGGGCCCATCATCATGCCCACCGAAACGAACGCAGCCGAATAACCCAGCATGCGCCCTTTGCGCTCGGGCGGAAACGCCATCAAAAGCAACGCGTTGTTCGAGGCCATCATGGCGTCTGCGAAAAGCGCCATCACGAAACGTGTGGCAATAAGCACCTCTATGCTGGGGGAAAGCGCGGCAATCAACGTGGTTGCAGCCATGCCGGCTGAGCCGATGGACATCAGGAATTTACGACCCTTCACGTCGGCCAAATGCCCAAGCGGAATGGAGAAAATAGCCATGCCGAGCGAATACGATGTTACAACCCAAGTAACCGTCGTTGCTCCGCTTTGGAAGTCCTCGCTGATGAACGGCGTGCTGAGATTGAGGGAGGAAATCATGAACGGGCCAATGAAACTCGAAAGCGCGCAAACAAGAAACACGTATTTCTGTTTGGTGGTCATCGTCGTCCCGCTTCCGTACCGTTGTCAAGCTCATCAACATATTGCAAAAGCCGCTGACCCAAGGATCCAGCAGGCTTTAATGCTTATCACCCGCAGAGCAAAACGCTGCTCAGAAAAAAGAAAAGCCCCGTGCGGGGCTTTGCTAAAGGTGGCTGGGGTGCAGGGATTCGAACCCCGATAGCTGGCACCAAAAACCAGAGTCCTGCCATTGGACGACACCCCACTATGCCAAGGGGTTGCACATGTGATGAACCATTTTGAAAACGCCTGCAGGAAAAAATGCAAACAAAAAATGGTGGACCGTCGGGGACTCGAACCCCGGACCTTGGGATTAAAAGTCCCCTGCTCTGCCAGCTGAGCTAACGGTCCGCATCCAATGCGCGAATATGTATATTAATCGCGCGAAATCTTTCGGTCAATATGCTTCACAAACGATTCGCGAAGAGTTTTGGAATCAAATTACGCAAAACGTTATTGATGCAACACAGAAAAGCGAAGCCGCACCTGCAACTTTTCGCTTCACGAATCTCTCCCGCTAAAACGACGCCAGCGTCGGGTCTTCCTTGGGTGTTGTCGCCACGTACTTGAGATAGTAGATGGCGCGCGCCACCTGCGGGATGGCAAGCAGTAACAGGGTGAGTACCGCCTCGATAGTCAGGTAGCTGAAGTCGTACATAATGCAATAGGCCAAATTGCCCCAGAAGCCCTCGACGTCGGGCGGGTAGAACAGCACGGCCGACACCACATAGCACACGCCCATGCACAAAACGCCAACCAGATAGCCCGCACGTAGCCTGAAGGGCTCGCGCGCAATGCCGCCATCAGCGTAAACGCGCTGCGTAAAGGGGTCGCGAACGCGTTCGCGCAACAACCCGCCCACCGCGAACGCGCTGCACGCAAGCGGGTACTCAAGCAGAAGCGCGCCCATCGCGAAGTTGACGTACTCCCCCGTCACGTACGTGACACCAAGCTTAATCACACCAAAAACCACGCCGGCGCCCAAGCCCCAACGCGGCCCGTAAACAAACGTAACCAACCACAAGAACAGCAAGCTAAAATACGTAACCGCACCGCCATCAGGCAAAACAACGGGCTTTGCGAACGAGAGAACCGTGGCTATGGCCAACAGCACCGCCGTCCAAAACAGCTTGTTGCCCCACAGCACATCAGTTGACCCGCGACGGTAATCGGGAATATCCGCATGAACGTATTTTTCCATTTCGGACCTCCCCCTACATCCGCCGCCGTTGGACAAACGCATCGCGACGCCTGAGCATCAGCAGGATTATCAGGAAGAACGCTGCTCCGCCAAACACCGTGAAGTTGAAAGAAAGCGCTGCGTATTCGGCCTGTATTCCCAACACGCCGTAAATTCCCTGCAGAAGTTCAACTACAAACGGCTGAATGGAAATAATTGCCAAAATGGTGGCAACCACGTTGATGATCATCCCGTTTCGGTTGTCTGCTATGGCAGCTTTCACTTCCACCACGTGCTCAAGATACTCTTGATGCTCGTTGTACGCCTCACGCAGCTCGTCATTCAAAAACGCCTCTTTGATGCGTGCGCTTTCCATTTGCGTGGATAGGTACTTAAAATTCTGAACCTCCCAGAAGCGCACCGTTTTGCCGTATTCACGATCGATGGCAAGCTTCATGCGCGGGGACACGTCACCGTCTGCCTCCAGCAGATTCGTCACCTTGATGTTCACCTTGGCGAGCGCCGCATTTTGGAACAGCGTCATGATGACAACAAAAAGGTAGTCCGCGAAATCTTCGACGCGTTCCAGCGGATCATCGGCAAACGAGCTCTTAACGTAAGCGATAGCGCGACTCGAAAGATACACTTCATAGTCCTCAAATTGCGCTTGGTTGTTTTCGCACATATCCGCAAGTTCGTCACTTGCAATCTCGTAGTTGGTCTCGAAGTTGTTGTACGCTTCGGCCGCAAGTATGTCTTGGAATTCTTGCGAATCCTTTGGCTTGTTCGAAAGATAGTCGACGCATTTCGCCTGACCACAAGCGTGTAAACCATATTCTTTGCGCAGGTATTCGGCAAAGGGAACATACTCGCTCGCCTCTTTGGGGTTGCGGATTTTCAGGTAGCCGTACGACACCTGGTCTTCCATCTGCGTTGTTGAGTACGGATACGCTGGCAACGCTATCGTAAGCACGAACATATGCGTTGCCCTATGGGCAACAAGCACCGCATGACCCTTTACATCCCCGACGATTATTTCTTCAGAAGCGGGGGTGCTTTCTGTTGTCGCGCACGGATATTCGTCAGTGGTGTGCAGAAAATCGAACGACCCCATGTCCAAAAATTCAAGCTCTTTTACCACTTCGTTGGAACATTCATAGGCTATGAAATCCTTCAGGCGACCAATGGGCACCTCGGAAAGAGCGGGCGGACTGTCCAAAGTTGATCCGCTAGAATCGGCGGCCGCCTCGTGCAAGGTATCTGGCGCTTCACTGGTTTGCGCGGGCGCATCATTCGTCTGCACTCGAACATCGCGCTGCTCGTACAAGCGACGCGCAACGCGAAGGTTCGCCTCGTGCTCCGCCAATGGCATCAAAATGTACAGGTCGTCGCGATATGTTTTGAAATACTGTTCGCCGGTTAAAAGCTTCTGCAGCCGCGACCCGTCGCATAAGAAAACGACGTTGCCATCATCAAGGGTGCGCAGCTCACGGAACAACAAGTTGCGCAGCGCTTTCTTTCCATGAGGCGACACAGCCGTGCCACAGATGTCGGTTATAGGAAAGCCTTGCGATTGCAAACCGTTAAGGTAGTCAACAAAGCCACGCGTTAAGGTTTTAATAGCCTCGCCGCCCTGGTAGTTGGGATGAATCGCCAGCGAAATAATGAACAAATGGTTTTCGTCTGTCCTGTAAGGCGCAACCTCATCGGGCGTTATATCGTCGTCGCGGATAGTGGGGCACGCAAACAAGTTGTCCTCGTAAAGCCCCCGTTCGCACGGAAAGAAGTTAAGGTAGCCAGCCAAACGGCCCGTCTCGTCATCCTCAATGAACACAAATGAGCGCTCGTTTTTGCGATAGCGCGCGATGGTACGTTCTGCTTCTCCCCAATACTGAGGCTCGTAGCACGCTCCATCAACCCAGTCGAGGTTGTCGAGATAGCCTTCGTCAACATCCTCGCCAAAGAACACGCGAAGCCCCATACATCAACCTCCCTTGCCTTAACCTACCGTTTCACATGATACCAAGAGCTGCGAAAACGCGCTTGCTCAGACGTTCGCGCCCTTCCTTAAAATGCATACTCCAAAAAAACGAGCCCAGACCCCAAACGCGCTGCCACAAAAATGCTTGCAGGGCATTTCGCCGCAACGGCTAACTTTTGTTTGTTTTCTTGCCAAGCAAATCGAGGGCACCGCGCGCAACTTTACTGCACTACAGTATGAGAGTTGAAAGAAGGTATCACGTGACAACTAAAGCAAGTAATTCGGCAGACCGCGTGTGGACGCCGCGGTTTGTGCACCTCTTTATAATTGAAGCCCTTATGCAAATAGGCCTGTACTCATCCCGGCCCCTTATTTCCAACTTCGCCATTTTCCTCGGTGCAGCCGTGGCAACGGCCGCCACCATTTCGGGTCTGAGCATGATAGTCGCTTTGCTCATGCGACCCATTGGAGGCGTCATCTCGGATCGCGTTGACAAAAAGGTGTCCTTGCTCGTTTGCGCCGTCTGCTTCTTTGTCGGAGCGCTTGGGTGCGCATTTGCCCAATCCATCGAAATGATGGCCTTTTTCGTAGCTGTTCAAGGCGTTGCCTACTGCTTTAAGTCGATCAGCCTGTATTCGCTGGCCACCTTGATATCGCCCGAGAACCGCATTGGCTCGGCAATTGGGTGGATCAGCTTGTTAAGCGCCATCGGAACGGCCGTGGGGCCGCTTATCGGCTCTGCTGTTCGCGACATAGCGGGATACCAGGCAAGCTTTCTTTTCACCGCCGTCCTCACGGGCGCTGCCGTGATCCTGGCCATTTTGTTCAAGTCGCCGGAATCCAAGTCAACGCGCAAAAAAGCAGACACCGACAAGAAGCAGAAAACGGGCAGCTTCCTTTCGCGCGCTATCAACGAGATCATCTACATCCCCGTCATTCCTTTGGCGCTTATCACCGTCACTGCGGCAACATGCCATGGAACCCTTTCGGCGCTTATCCTTACGCTGCAGGACATGAACTACCTTGAAAACGGCGCTCTGTTCTTCGTTGCGTACTCGATAGTGGCGCTGGTCATCCGCCCTGTTGCGGGACGGCTGTTCGACACGTACGGGCTTATGCCGGTGGTTTTGCCCTCCATGGTTATCACGGGCATCGGCATGCTTGCGCTGGTGTTCTTCCAAAACACTGCTGCCGTTATTTTCTGCGGGGTTATGCTGGGAATCGGGCAATCGTCTGCTTCGTGCTCGCTCCAGGCCGAGTCGGTGCGCATTGCACCGCCTGAAGCGCTCGGTCGCGCAACCAACACCTTCTTTTTTGGCCCCGATATTGCCGTGGGACTGGGGCCAGCGGTTTCGGGAGCGGTACTTCAAGCAGCCGGCGGACAGGCCATGTTCGCCTTCAACGTTGCCGTGATATTGGTTGGTATAGCGGGGCTTGTAATTATGGCTGCTCGCGGAAAGAAACGTCAGGCGGCGTAGCTTCTCCGTGAGCCCGCAACAACGATGCGGCTGCAATGGATTCAGGCTATCTGCGATTACGTGCCGCAAATACCTGCATGGCAGTACTCACGCCACAAAGGCAATAACACACGTCAGTGCAAACCTGCTCAACCGGCTTGCACCAAATGTCTTAGGTTTGTTTCGTAGCGGCTGAATGCCCCGTTTAGAACGAAATCCCCGCTATGTTCATGAGCAAACCAACCGCAACGGCAATAACCCACAGCATGCCCAAGATCGCAAAATTGCGCTTCATGCTGGTGTTCGTGCGGAAGAGCACCAGCAGGCCTACGCCCGCAGCCGAGAGTAAGCCCGCCATCATGGCGCCCGCGTTAATGAAGCCGTCAACGTAAAGCTGAGCGATGGTCACGCTTGCCGCGCAGTTAGGTATAAGGCCAACCAGCGCCGTCGCCAAAACCGAGCGCATCGGATGCGCGCTGATAATGCTTGCGAGCGCCTCTTCGCCAATTCCGGCCAGCACCGCGTTAAGAACGAGCACCACGACAAACACGAAGACGGTCACCTCAACGGTATGGCGTGCCGCGCTGCGAAGCAGCGGGAAAAAGCCCCCACGATGGTGATGGTTGCCGTGGTGGTGTTCGCCATGGCTATGTTCGCTTTGATGAGCCTTTTGCCCATCGCCAACCTCATGACCGCCGTCCGCATTCCCTTCACCAACATGCACGTCGCTTCCCGCTACACGCGCGGCATCAACAAGCGGCTCGTCATCCTCGCACTCCCCTTCAATGCAATCTTCGCAGTGGCAGTTCGCGCGCTCGCACAATTCATGAATGCGCATGGCTTCCCGATGATGGTGCGTAAGGCGCAGTATGAGGTCAATCGACACACCCGCCGCCATGCCTACCAGCACCTTTACGCCCAAAATTGCCGCAATCGTCTGTGCGGGCACCTGTTCGGCAATGAAAATGGGCAGCATCTCATCAGATGTGGAAAGGTACACGGCAATAAGCGTGCCAATCGTGATAACGCGCGCCGCGTACAACGTGGATGCTGCCGCCGAAAACCCGCACTGGGGCACCACGCCCACGATGGCTCCAATAACCGGCCCCGCAAAGCCCTCGGACTGGATGGCCTTTAAGTACTTCTCGGATGCACGGTGTTCAATCCACTCCATGATCACGTACGTCACGAACAGGAAGGGCACCAAATAAAGGGTGTCTTTAACAGCGTCAATCAATACGTCCATTGCTATTTCAACAAGTGGGTCCAAATGAGGCCTTTCTTAGAGCAATTATTGAAGCAGATTAGTGCCGCGGTAACGCATAAACTCAATTGTGGTAACGCATAAAAACGAGGGTGTTGGCGATCAAAAGCTTCAATCATATGAGCAAATGTTCACAGCACCCTAAAACGCAGAGAAGGGCCCTTGAAAGGCCCTTCAGCAATGTGCGCGAATCATAATAACCGAGTTCTACGAGCACATCTCGAATCCGCGCAAATAATTCAAGATTGGGCGTGCGAAACCGAGGCGAGCATATTTGGCGGCACGTCCTTCCGTGAAAAAGCGAGGAGTGCGCCTGGAAACTCTCCTTCCCCGCTATGCCCCTATCGCCTTAATTAAACAAAGGTCCCTGCACGAATTCGTGCAGGGACCTTGCGAAAGCTTTATGACGTTAAGCGATTTCGCTTAATTACATCATTCCGCCCATGCCAGCGGCGGCAGCTGCGGCTGCGGCGGCCGGATCGGGATCTTTGGGGATCTCGTTGATGGTTGCCTCGGTGATGAGGATGAGCGATGCCACAGAAGCAGCGGACTCAAGAGCGGTGCGCGTAACCTTAACGGGGTCGTTGACGCCCATGGAAATCATGTCGCCATACTCACCGTTAGCGCAGTTGAGGCCCTCGCCCTTGCTCATGCCCTTCACGTGCTCAACAACAACGCTGCCCTCGAAGCCAGCATTCTGAGCGATAGCGCGCATCGGAGCCTCGCAAGCCTTGCGGATGATGTCGATGCCAACCTGCTCGTCCTTGTCGTCGGCAACAACCTTGTCAAGTGCGGGCATAGCATCAACAAGCGCAACGCCGCCGCCTGCTACGATGCCTTCCTCAACAGCTGCACGCGTAGCCTGAAGAGCGTCCTCGATGCGGCTCTTCTTTTCCTTCAACTCGGG
>JAZQAV010000084.1:0-4499 GCA_045545435.1 Eggerthellaceae bacterium
GGTGAAACCAGTTCGCACTTAAATGCTTCTTGAGGTACGGTTTCGCCGAACCGACCTCCGTTTCGGCAACGCGGTAACACTTGCATTTAACACGGGTGATAAAGTGAGCTTCGGCGGTTCGATCTGCATGATGCCCGGCGACTTATTGACTTGCCTACACGACGCAAGTCGCGTAGGCAAATTTGCTACCGTTAAAGATTTTTGCTTTGATACAGGCCGCGTTTTTCGAAGCCCAGCCCACGATAGTATTCGCGGGTGCCAACTGAGCTAATAACGTTAATGCGTTCGTAGCCGGCTTCGCGGGCAATTTCTTGTGCCCAGGCAACAAGTGCGCGTCCCAGTCCTTGGTGCTGGGCGGCGGAATCGTCCTCGCCGATATGGGCTGCTTGGCCGTAAACGTGCACTTCGCGAATCATGGCGCTGTGCGCATCAAGCGGGAGCCGTTCGGAGAACGGAGCATTTTCTGCGGCAATGTCGTCTTGGAAACGGTCAAATGCCTGCTTATGGGGAAGCGAGAGGCGCAAAAATCCAACAATGCGATAGGTGTCCGTGGTCCACTGGAGAAAGTGCTCGGTTGATATCGAGGTTTCGTATACAACGTCGCTTTTTACGAGGTTTTGCGTGCTCACGTCTGCGCGGTTGATCTCGCGGAAACGGATCTCGCGTACGTGGTTATAATCACCGTTTTTCTGAATGGCGCCTTCAACCATTTGCCTCAGATTGGTTTTCTTGTTGCCAACCAAAATATCGTCAGCTCCAATATCGCGTATCATGCGCGAGATGCGAATATAGTCGGGAGTAGCAAGAACATCGTTTACCAGGACGTGCATAAGCTCGTCTTCGGTATACGGCCGCCACGTTCCCTTGTTGTGAAGCTCAACCAGTTTCGTTCCCGCCACAAGCGCGCATGGGTACAGCTTTATTTCGTCGGGGCGAAATCTCGGGTCATTAACGAACGTCTTAAAGTCCTCGATATCGGCTTGCGGCGTAGCGCCTACAAGGTTGACCATCAGATGACCGTGTATTTTAAATCCAAAAAGGCGCGCGAGGGCAAATGCGTTAACGACGCTTTCCAGACTTGTTGCACGCCCGTTTTTTGCTACTATCGCTGGATTGGTGCTTTGTACGCCCATCTGAATTTTTGTGCAGCCCAGTTCACGCAAGAGCGCCAGCGACTGAACGCTCACGGTATCCGGACGCGTTTCCACAACCAATCCCACCACGCGGTGCTGCGCGGTTTCGTTGATACGCTGTTGTTCAAGCAGATCGGTAAGGCTGATACGTTGAGCGCGGAAATCGTATGCGGGGACGTTTGAAACCGGGTTTTGCTGGGGCGAGCGAGTGGTTGTTGCATCGTTGGTGTGGGGCGCGCACAATGCGGGGTCTGCTGCGGAACCGTAGAGCAACGTGAAGGCTTGGTTGTAGGTGAGCTCTCCGGTGTCGACGCGTTTTTGGATATCGTAAACACGTGCCGCGAGCGTTTCGGCGTCGTTTTCCAATCCATGGTTGCGATAAGCGGTACGAATGTCGTCGAGTTCGTGCTGTTCGATGGGCCACTGGTTGAGCGCTCGAAAGAGTTCGTGCATGAACCATATCTGATACGCGCGGGGATAATCGCTCCACGTGCCTCCAAGCACGATGAGTTCCACTTTGTCGGTGGGATGCCCCATATCTTCCAGTGCGCGCATGCGCGAGCAAACCTGCAGGTACGGATCGAAAAAGTTGCGTTCTGCGCGCTGACAGGCTGGTTCGTTGCTGAGGTAGCTTTTAGGCATGCGCATATCGTTGGGGCAGTAAACGCAATTGTTTGCACAGGGTTGCGGTCGCGTGATAACGGTGATCGTTGCAACGCCCGATGAGGTGCGGCGCGGCTTCATCTGCAGGAGCGCGAGTAGCTTCTTTTCGGTTGGTGCATCCAGGTCCCACTGTTGCCATAAGGTGGTATTGTTGCGCTTAACGTTCAGGTAAAAGGGCAGCAAGTGCTTTTTAGCCAGGTGATCACGGTTGTCGGGGATGTTTTCGTTGTGCGCGCGTATGATGCGCGCCAGGTCTTCGGGTGAGAGGTTGCCTTGCGCGCCAGCTGCTTTGAGATGCGCGATTATGTCAGTTAAAAGCTCGTTCATATGAAGTATTGTAAAGGACAAGATTACCCTTCGCGGGTATGCCGTAAAATGTTCCCAGAAACGTACGATATTTGATGAGGGGCATTATGAACCACGAAACAGCACAGATACTCAATAGCGTAAATAGAAGGTTCTACGCCGAGGTATCGGAGTCTTTTTCGAAGACGAGGCAATCATCGTGGGCGGGTTGGAACCTTTGTTTGCATGTTGCCGACCTTGCCTCGATGAAGAACTTGAAGGTATTGGATGTGGCCTGCGGAAATCAGCGCTTTGCCGACTACATCTCACGCGTGCTTCCGCAAGCTGAAATTGAATACGTGGGTGTTGATGCCGAGCAATCGCTTGCAGAAGAGTATTGCGTGAAGCACGAATGCGCAACGCGCATCAAGGCACTGGACGTTGTTGAGGCAACGCTTGCGGGGACTATCGAGGCTCAGTTGAAAGAGGCTTCGGGATTGCCCCTTGCAAACGTGGTGTCGTGTTTTGGCTTCATGCATCATGTGCCAACGTTTGAGGCGCGCAAGGCCCTTCTTCGTGCATTAATTGAGGCGTGCGATCCTCAGGGCTACTGCTTCGTGTCGTTCTGGCGCTTTGTAGAAGAACCTCGTTTGGCAAAAAAGGCGCTCGCTCAAACGACAGAAGGATTGCAAGCATTAGGGCTCGATGCGGGCGCTCTTGATGAAAACGACTATCTGCTGGGGTGGCAAGACCGCGAGGGTGTTTATCGCTATTGCCATTATTTCGACGACAAAGAGATCTCTGCGCTCTCGGAATCGGTGGATGATATTGCAGCGCAAGTTGCTTGCTTTAAGGCCGATGGTCGTACCAGCGTGATGAACAGCTATTTGGTTTTCCAGCGTCGATAGGCAGTTCAAAAAGCTGAGCGGAAGCGTTTGCCAAAACGCTTGCATAAAAGAGGAGGAGCATCTATGGATGCTCCTCCTTTGCGTTGCGACCGTTGAAGTGCTCTTGCTACTTGATATTCGCGTGAATCTCCTGCAGCGACATTACCTCGGAGGCGCCGTTTTCGTTGATGGCGCGAATTCCCACGGCGCTTGCATAAGCGGCAGCCATGGTAGTCATATAAGGAATATGGCTCTTGATGGCCGCCTTGCGGATGATGCTTCCATCACCTGCGGACTTATGCGTGGGCGACGGCGTGTTGATAACCAAGTCGACATCACCGTTGGTAATGTTGTCGATAAGGTTCGGACGACCTTCATTGGTTTTGTTGACGCGCGTAGCTTCGATGCCAAGTGCGAGCAGCGCACCATAGGTACCGTCGGTGGCCATGATTTTGAAGCCTGCGGCAATGAATTCGCGTGCAACTTTGCCCAGTTCGGGTTTATCGCGGTCGGTGATGCTCAAAAGAACGGTGCCGGAAAGCGGAAGCACGCTTTGCGTGGCTTCTTGGGCCTTGTAGAATGCCTCGCCGAAATTGGGAGCCAGGCCAAGAACTTCGCCAGTAGAGCGCATCTCGGGGCCTAAGACCGGGTCAACTTCGGGGAACATATTGAAGGGGAATACCGCTTCTTTTACGCCGTAGTGCGGGTAGCTTACTTCGTGAAGGTCGGCAACAGGAGATGTGCGTCCCGTAAGAGGCAACGTGATAACGTCGGTTGCGATCTGCACCATTTGAATGCCGCACACCTTGGATACCAAAGGCACGGTACGCGAAGCGCGCGGATTGGCCTCAAGTACGTACACGGTGTCGCCTTCAATGGCGTATTGGATGTTCATCAAACCACGGACATGCATGGCCTCAGCGATAAGACGCGTGTATTCCTTGATGGTTGCCACATGCTCTTCGGTGATGTTGATTGAGGGCAAGATGGCTGCGGAGTCGCCGGAGTGAATGCCCGCAAGCTCGACGTGCTCCATAACGGCAGGCACATAGGCAAGTGTGCCGTCGCAGATGGCGTCGGCTTCGCATTCAAGTGCATGGTTGAGGAAGCGGTCGATAAGAATGGGCCTATCGGGCGTTACGCCAACGGCGGCTGCCATATAGCTGCGCAGGTTGTCGTCGTCGTAGACAACCTCCATGCCACGGCCACCTAATACGTAGCTGGGACGCACCATAACCGGATAGCTGATGCGATGGGCAATCTCGAGTGCCTCATCAACGTTAACCGCCATACCAGCTTCCGGCATAGGGATGCCCAACTTGTCCATGACCTCACGGAACCTATCGCGGTCCTCAGCCAAGTCGATGATTTCGGGAGACGTGCCCAAAATGGTGACGCCTTGCGCCTCAAGCTCGCTTGCCAGGTTGAGCGGCGTTTGTCCGCCGAACTGCGCGATAACGCCGAGCGGCTTTTCCTTCTCGTAAATGGCAAGAACGTCTTCGGTGGTCAGCGGCTCGAAGTAGAGCTTGTC
>JAZQAV010000085.1:0-5280 GCA_045545435.1 Eggerthellaceae bacterium
AGGCTGTGGGAGGATAGGGAGCCGCGCCCGCGGAGGGCGTTTTTCCATGGGACGCCGGAGGGGGCCGCCAGATGCGGCCCCCTCCTTTTTTGCGCCCGCGCGCCCCGCGCGGCCCGCCGCGGATGTCGTATAATTATCACATTGCAACCTGTTCGTAATTGCCTCGTTATCGTTTGCCGTTATGAAGCTGCGATTAGTCGAGTGTTTGAGGTGAGGAGGCCGACTTTGTCTGCTGATTCGAACAACGTTGAATCTTTGGTGCAAGAAGCTCTCAAAGACGATAATGCGCTCAATAGTTTGATTGACGAGCTCTTGGGGTCATCGCGCCGCGATCGTCAGAATGCCGCCGGTGTGCTTGTGGCTACGGCAAAGAAAGATCCCAATCGGCTCCGCAACCATATAAATTCATTTGTTGAGGCGCTCAATCTCCCGGAGGCACGAACCCGATGGGAAGTGCTCGACGTCTTATCATTAATGGTGGCGGTTGATGCTGCTTCTTGTGACGATGCAATTGAAGGGGCCGAGGCTTCTTTGTTCGATGAGGAGAGCGGTCCAGTTCGTCTTTCGGCAATGCGTTTCCTCTGCAAACTCGGTGCCACCTCGCAGGAGCGCTCGAACAAGGTTTGGCCGCTCATTGACGAGGGAATCCAATGCTATCATGGCGACCTCGAATTCAACGATATGCTTCAGTCTCTCGTTGAATTTTCTCTGGGGTCTCTTTCGGATGATGTAAAGAAGCAGCTGAAAGAACGTATGTCGTTTGATGCGCAGCACGGAAAAGGATCGATTAAGCATTACTCTGAAACCATAATCGGCAACCTGAAATAACGGCCAAGACACCTAGGGCACTCTGCATGCGCGAATGAGTGGTGCTGCCGAGCGGTAGTGCTTCACAACGAAAGAAAAGTATCTTAAGGACGCGAGCTGATATCGCGTCCTTTATTAATAATAAACAAAAACAAGCATATAGTTAAAGATAAGTAATACGACGCTTCTTATTTATTTACGCGTGGGCAGGTATTCGGCTTTTGTTTTCATTGACCATGTGAAATTAAACGAAAAACCAATCTGTCCGCATAATAGCCTTCTTGGACTGTCATTATTGAATGGTAACGTTCAAGAAGGAGAAGAACACGATGATTGACGGAATTCAAAAAACGGCTCTTCTTGCAGTTGGGCCGCAAGAATTTCAATACTATCCCGTAAGCCGCATTGAGGGGTATCAGAAACTCCCCTATTCGTTGACGGTGCTTGTTGAGAACATCCTCCGTTGCGCGCGGTCGGAAGAAGAAGCCGCCCGATTGGTGCAGCGTGTGGTATCAGCTGGACTTGCCGGCGAGGTGGGTGAAGAGGTTGAGTTTTCACCATCGCGCGTTTTGTTCCAGGACTTTACGGGTGTCCCGGTTTTCGTTGATTTTGCCGTCATGCGCGAAGCATGTGAGAAGCTTGGCGGCGATGCCTCGAAAATCAACCCTCAAATTCCGTGCGACCTGGTGATAGACCACTCCGTGATAGCTGACGAGTACGGTTGCGCAAGTGCGCTTGAATCGAATATGAAAATCGAGTTCGAGCGTAACCGCGAGCGTTACAGCTTTTTAAAGTGGGCCCAATCGTCATTTGAGAACGTGCGCATTGTTCCGCCTGGAGTGGGCATTTGCCATCAATTGAACATTGAAAAATTCGCGCAGGTCGCCATGGTCAAAACCGCTGATGGCCGTGTGATTGACGCCTCTGAGGCATCTTCGGCGAGCGGTAGTGCGCCCATTGCGTATTTCGACACGCTGGTGGGAACCGACAGCCATACGCCAACTGCAAACGGCGTTGGCGTTTTGGGATGGGGCGTTGGCGGCATCGAAGCCGAGGCTGCCGCGCTTGGCCAACCTATTACCACGCTGGTGCCCAAGGTTGTTGGCGTGCGTCTGACCGGCTCTCTTTCGCGTGAGGCCACGGCGATGGACGTGGCGCTTACATTCGCGCAAATGCTCCGCTCAACCGGAGTCGTTGGGTGCTTCGTGGAGTGCTTCGGCCCTGGTTTGTCTACGCTGAGCGCTACACAACGCGCCTGCATTTCCAATATGACGCCCGAATACGGAAGCACCTGCACGCTGTTCCCCGTAGACGAAGAAACGCTTTCCTTCTTGCGCAATACGGGGCGCTCCGAAGAGCAGATTGCCCTCATTGAGGCGTATGCAAAGGCGCAGGGAATCTGGTATGACGCAAACGCGCCAGAGCGCACCTATGCGCAGATAATTGAACTTGATCTTTCGAGTGTCGTTCCTTCGTTGTCGGGCCCCTCGCGTCCTCATGACCGCTTTGATATGGCCACGGCGCAGAAGCGATTCGAGGCAATTTGCACCGAGCGTTCCCTCGACCGCGAAGCGCACGCAAAGGTTTCGTTCGGTCCGATGAGCTATGAGCTTACCCATGGCGCCATCGCGATAGCGGCGGTCACCAGCTGCACGACGGCAACCGACCCGCGCATGATGCTGGCATGCGGCATAATCGCACGTAATGCCGCCGCCGCAGGTCTAAAGCCCAAACCGTGGGTGAAGTGCGTTTTCGCACCGGGAAGCCATGCAACCGAACTGCTGATGGAGCGCTCTGGTCTTGCGCAGGGATTGCACGACCTTGGCTTTTACACCTGTGGCTTTGGGTGCATGAGCTGCATTGGCAATTCCGGCCCCATCAAGCCAGAGATGCATGATATTTGCGATTCTATTGAGCTTGCAAGCGTGCTTTCGGGAAATCGAAACTTCGAAGGGCGCATCTCGCCTGATGTTTCGCAGAACTATCTCATGGCCCCGGCGGCTGTGATCGCCTATGCGCTGGCCGGCACCATGGATTTCGATCCCGAAAACGATTCGCTGGGCATGCGCGAAGACGGTTCGCCTATTTATCTGCGCGATATATGGCCTTCAGGCGAAGAAGTGGAAGAGCTGTTCTCCCGTTACGTGGACGCCGACCTGTACGCGGTTGGATCGCGCGGCATGTTCGATGGAGACGACGCATGGAACGACTTGTTCTCTGGAACAGGCGACGTGTTCTCCTGGGATGACAGTTCAACGTACGTACGCCGTGCTCCGTACTTCGATGGCATGACCCGCGCGGTGAGCGATTGTGCGCCCATAACAGGTGCGCGCGTTCTTGCGAAGCTGGGCGACTTTATCACTACCGACCACATATCTCCTGCTGGAGCAATCGCCTTGCAGTCTCCTGCGGCTTCCTACCTTGAAGAAAGGGGAGTGGCAAGCTCCGATTTCAACACCTACGGGTCAAGGCGCGGCAATCATGAGGTTATGATGCGCGGCACGTTCGCAAACGTGAAGCTGCGCAATCAGCTGCTTGAGGACAAGCTTGGCGGGTACTCTTTCAACTTTGTTGCAAATGCGGAAGATACCATGTTCCAAACGGCAATGGACTATCAGCGAAAGGGAATTCCTTGCATTGTTGTGGCAGGCAAAATGTACGGAAGCGGTTCATCGCGTGACTGGGCTGCAAAAGGACCTATGCTGCTGGGCGTTCGTGCTGTGATTGCGGAAAGCTTTGAGCGCATTCATCGCTCCAATCTTATCGGCATGGGGATTTTGCCCCTCCAGTTTGAGGAGGGCGAGAATGCTGACGTATTGGGCATTCGCGGTGACGAACTGTTCGATATCGAGCAGATTGACTTCGGCGCAGGTACTCCTGAGTCGCGGCGGGCGCGTGTTGTCGCCCATAAGGCGGATGGAACAACGCTCGAATTCTTTGCTACGGTAAGAATTGATACGCCCACAGAAGGTTTCTATTACGCTCATGGTGGTATCCTGCAATACGTTCTGCGACAGCTCTCCTAGCGGTTCAGTTCGCTGTTGCGCATACGCTCTGGGCCGGCGAAACGCGCTCTGCGCATACGCTTTTGATGGCCGTTGCACGTGACAAAATAGGCTTTGCGACATCGCCCTGTAGGATATGCTTAACTAACGCTTTTTGTCGTTGGGGGCCCAGCTCATGACATTATCGCGATCCATTGGTCTGCACGGGCCAATGGATCGCTTCTGTTTGGTATAGTGGAAAAGATACTTTCTTCTGATAGGAGGCTCAATGGCTCAACCGACGGGCTCATCCGGACTCGATTCGCTTCTGGACGCATTGAAAAAATCTGGTGTCGACGTAGGCAATATGGCGGGAGGCTCTGCATCCTCAGCTTCCGCTTCCTCTGACACCTCGTCCTCAGCAAAAACGAATTCCGGCACAAGTGCATCTGACAGCTCGCATGCGGGCGGCGGATCTGGCGCATCGGGGTCAGGTCGCGGCCGTGCGGGCGGTTTTGGCTCTACAGGCGGGGCAAATCCGTTTGCGGGATTTCCGTTCGGCGGGTTCACCGCGGGCGGCGGCAATGGTGGTACCGGCGGCAACGGCGGCGATGGCGCTTCCGGTCAAAATGCGGCTGACTTTGGCGCCGAAATCGTCGACCGCATGAAAGAATGGAGCCGCAAAACCATAATAACTGCTGCGGTCATCTTCGTGCTGGTCCTGCTGGTTTCGTATTGGTGGTTCCATCCGCCCATCAGTATCAACAGTGTTGATACATGGGTCTTTGTCGCCATTTTCGTGCTGCTGCCGCTGTTCTTGCTGCTGCGCGTTCGTTCTCGCTCATACGACACCGGCACCAGCAAGGTTGAGGCGAACCCGCAGAAGTCGAAGCGTTTCAAAACGCTCTCGCTCATCCCTGTTATCGTGCTGGCTTTGGGTTTGTTGGGCGCTGTTGCTTCGCTCGATTTGTTCCCGGGCAACGCGTATAAATACGCTCATGTGCTTGAAACCCAGCAGCTCAATTTTGCCGAGGATATCCAGCCGGTCAACTATACCGAAATCCCGGTGATCGATCACGATTCGGCAGCCCTTTTGGGAAATCGCGAAATGGGTTCCATTCCCGAATACGTGAGCCAATTTGAGATTGACGATTTGTACAGCCAAATTAACTACCGCGGCGTTCCGGTGCGCGTGAGTCCGCTGGGCTATGCCGACTTGTTCAAATGGCTTACCAACCGTGAGAACGGCATTCCTGCCTATGCGTTGGTGAACATGACCACGCAAGACGCCGAGATCGTTACCATGGAAGAGGGAATGAAGTACACCGCTTCCGAGCCTTTAGCACGCAATATCGACCGATACGTGCAGCTGAAGTTCCCCTTCTACATCTTCGACGACAAAGCCTTCGAGATTGACGAAGATGGCCAGCCGTGGTGGATTTGCCCTGTGCGCTCGTACACCATCGGCCTGTTCGGCGGCGAAACCATT
>JAZQAV010000086.1:0-1754 GCA_045545435.1 Eggerthellaceae bacterium
CTCCTCGTTGGAGGTTGGCTGGTTCTCGGCGGCGGTGGCTCCTGCGGCGTCAGCGCATTCTTCCATAAGGTCCAACATGTAAGCGACAAAATGGCGGTAGTCGTTTTCGCCGGTTTCCCATCCGATGGCGCTCAGGCGAACTGCCGTGCGATAGGCGTTTTTGGAACGGGCCATTGCGCGTTCCAGTGAAGTGTAGCGGCAGAATTCGTACCCGTTTTTAAGGAGTGCGAGTTCAAGCAGGAGATGGGCGATAAGCTCGCTGCCCGTTTCGAAGGGCTCCATTGCCAAAAAGTCGCACACGAAGATAAGGCTTGCCAGAAGCGGGTCGCACGTGCCCTCGCGCAGCGCAATGCGGTACGCGTCGCAGGCCTCGCGCATGAGCTCGGGAAGCGATGCGGAAAACGCGCCGCTTTGACGCCAGTGGCCGGCGGTTTGCTTGGCGTCACGTTTTAGATAGCTTTCGTGGAACAGCAGCATAACGCCCGGTGAAATGCGGGTAGTTTTAGATTGGGCGCGCACCGTGGCAAGACCGCGCAGATAGTCGAACGCACGCAGCTCGCTGTCGGTTTTGGGACGCGCATTGCCGATAACGAAGGATTGCATGCGTTTGAGCGGTACCGAAAGCCCTATCATGCTCAGTGAGCTTTTGGCGCTTTGGGCCAGCGTGGCATCCTCCATTGCGGCCAAGCGATCTTTTGTGGTGCGCTCCAAAAGAGAGCTCATGGGCGCACGGGTGTTCAATCGCTCGAGCGCGGCGGCGATTTCAGGCGTGACGGTTGCCTCTGCAGCTATGTGATAATTGAATTTGCGCATATGCTCCTTCAGAATCGCTTCGTTTATTGTACCTTGCCATGTCCCCTAACCCGAACGCAAGTGAAGCCGAATATGCAATATCTGTCTAAAAGCGACGCATTTTCATCATGGTGGTAAAATGCGTCCATGGAAACTTTGCTTAAAGAAGTGTCAATTGAGGTATCGCGTTCCGACAGCGCAAAGCGGTCGGTGGATATCTTTGTCTTCAATGGGGCTGGAAAAATAGGGCGTTATCAGGTTCGCACCAATGTTGACGGAAGCCGCGATGTGTATCATTCCGATATAGATGGCGGCTCGTTCAACAACACGCGCAAGGTGCAGCGTGCGCTATCTGCCGACCAGTTTGCCGACGAGGCTGCTGCAACTATCGCCGACGACCTCAAGCGCCGCGGTTTTGTTGCCCCTGCCCTGCGCGAGTTGTCGCTCGCATTGCCCGAGTAGCCCTCATCATTCTCGCAGCAGGGCCTTTGCGCCAACGATTGAGCTTTTTTGGGCGACGATGGTGCGCAAAGCAGCTCCGTGTGCGATTTCACGTAACAAACGACGAGCCAGAAGGATATATCATGAGCTCTTTGGCAGATGAAAACGGTTTGACCGAAGAGGAATTTCTTGCGCAATATAAGCAAAAGGATTACCCGAAGCCATCTCTGACGGCTGACGTTGCGCTGTTCAAGCGCAAGGGCGAGGCATGGCAGGTGCTTTTGATAAAGCGCGGCGGCCATCCTTTCTTAGGGTGCTGGGCGCTGCCTGGCGGTTTTGTGGAGCCTAACGAAGACTGCGATCAGGCGGCAAAGCGCGAGCTGTTTGAAGAGACGGGCATTTCTGATATCGCCCTTGATCAATACGGGTTGTACAGCACGCCGGGGCGCGATCCGCGTGCATGGACGGCGTCGGGAGCGTATTTGGGCGTCGTTGGGGCCGATTGCATTGCGCACGCAGGT
>JAZQAV010000087.1:0-6819 GCA_045545435.1 Eggerthellaceae bacterium
AGTGCCATACGAGGGTCTTCTTGCCAGCCTCAGCGGTAACGTTCCACATGGGCTCAGCTTTACAGTTGCGCGAGTCAAAGTTGTAAGCGATAACATCGGGCCTGCTGGTTGCACGATAGAAGCAGGTGATGCCATGGGTACCGGCGTTTGCGCCAGTAGCAAGCGTGGTCCACATCGGCGGGGTTACGGTGGGCATGCCGCCTACCATAGCCAGATCGTGACGGCAAGCGCCGCGCTCGATGAGCTTAGCAACGTTGGGCAGAATACCTTTGTCGACGTACTTGCGCGTCAGACGAGGATCCATGCCGTCGATGCCCACGACAAAGAGCTTCTTTGCAAGAGCTTCACGTTTCATAAAACTTCCCCTTCCTAATTTCCCTCAATCTTGATTGCTTGTTAAGTGCGGTTGAATTCGATTCTCTCCTCGAACTTCACAATGAGAAGTATAGGGAGCAGAAAAAGCCGCTCCAAGCAGCCTAGCTACTACCTCAATGCGTTTGCTACAAAGTATTCTTGTGGCAGCTATAAAACAGCAGATAGTCGTTAGAAGAGCAAAGCCGCGCATCACCCGAAGCAACTAACACCCTATTGGGAAAATGCGTTTCTGCTGCTAAAAACCGCATTATCCCGCCGAACAATAGCGCTGCCGTCTAACCATTCATCGTTTTTGCGCTCAGGAGTTCACAGCACCGTTCGCAAAAAAGGAGGTGCGCGAGCACCGCTCGCGCACCTCCTTTTTTGTCAAGCGTTCAGGAATCGCTTGTATGTGCAACCGATTAAAATAGGCCTTTCATCATTCGGGACCCTTACGCTTCTGTTCCCGAGTATTTGTGCAGGGAGTCCAGCAACGTTTTGATTGCGGGTGAGTCGTTATCTTTTCGCCTTATGAAAACGGCGTCGAATTGCGTTCTCGGCTTCAATCTGACGGCAATAGGGACCGCCGGCAACCCCATAAACGTTCTGGCCATAGTCAAGTTCCTGTTTCCCACTTTGTTGTCGGGGCAAACCGCGAAATTCTGCGCTACCAACTCCCCGATCATTCCCGCCTCGGTGGCCAAGGGGTAGTCAAACAGGTTAACGCCACCTGCACCGTAAAACGCCTCGAGACAATCGATATCGATATCC
Organism: Eggerthellaceae bacterium; assembly: GCA_045545435.1. GTDB lineage: Bacteria > Actinomycetota > Coriobacteriia > Coriobacteriales > Eggerthellaceae > UMGS1502. The sequence goes on from JAZQAV010000087.1 coordinate 1,126, forward strand.
TCAAGCGTAACCGTCTGCAGCTTTGAAAGCTGATCGAAGCCTATGCTTTGCTGGAGCGCAAGAGCCGAGCTCGCACTAACCCAGCAGTAACTCTTGCATTGAGCCAGCGTAGATACCTCTAAATCCCTGCCAAAATCGAACAGATCTATTCCGTTCATGCGAAACCTAAAAACAATTCCGCAATCAAACTGGCCTTTTAAAACCCCTTGAACAACATCTTTGAATTGCTCGGAAACCACTTTAAGCGAGATATAGGGATGAGTATTCATAAAGTCAATTATGAAGGGAGGCAAAAAACCCATGGACATCGCTTTCACGGTTCCCACGCGCAAACGTTGCTGCTCTCCGGCTGCTTGGTTCAAGTTGAAGGCACGCATCATTTTTAGATACGACACCCAAATCTCATCGGCATAGCGCTTGAACACTTCCCCATCACGCGTGAGCGATATGCCTTTGTTGCCGCGCACGAGAAGCTGCTTACCCAAATCGCTTTCTAGCGATTTCATTGCGTTGGACATCGACTGCTGGGATATTCCCATAACCTTCGCGGCTTTGCTAATGGACCCTTGGTGTACGACCGACAGGAAATAGCGCATATTGGTTATATCCATACTGTCCTCCAAAAACGCTTAAGGCGAGGACCCGTACAGAGCCCTCACCTTTGTATTATAACCCCTACTAAGTTAAGGGTTTTTATATTTTCGCGAGCTTAGAAGAACAAGCTTACGATGGGGATGCCGGCAAGTACCAGAACCACGATGACAACAATCTCGCCAAGGGATGCGTACTTGTAAATCATGCCGGCTTTAAGCCATTCGGTGTTGCCATGGAGCAGAGCACCGCATACAGAACCTGCGGGCATAACCACGCCTTGCAGCAGCACGAACATGAAGAGCACTACAACAACCAGGGGGTCTCCACCAGCGCCGGTTACATAGCTGTAGGCGATGGGAAGAAGGATGCTGATGGTAACAACGTTGTTGATGCAGTTGGTGATAACGCAGCCCAAAGCAACCAGGATAGCGATTACGACGAACGCGCTCTTGCCGGCCAGAAGCGGAGCCATGATGTTGTTTAGCAGAACGGCAATACCAGTTTCCTTGCTTACGATTGCGCTGCCCATGGTAAGAGCGGTTGCAAGCAGGAAGTATAGACCCCACGGCACACCATTTTTCATACCTTCGTTAATGTCAAGGAAGCGCTCGCCTTTGTAAGTGCAGATCATGAGCAGAACCGGTACGAAGATGATGGCGCCCAGAGAACCGAAGCGCTTGATGACATCGGCGAACGGGAACGTAGCGGGAACGATGCTGGGGAGCATCATCAAGACGCACAGGAGCACGATGGAACCAAGAGTGATCTTCTGACGAGCGGTGAACTTGGTTTCGCCAGCGTCGATATGAACCGGCTTGTAGTCGATCTTCGGGCCAATAAGCTTGAAGAAGATGGTGAGTACGGGAACCAAGACAACACCGATAAGGGTCATCGAAAGAATGTACAGACCAGGATTGATGGTAGCAGTAGGATCAACGGTGGCCAGAAGACCCTGTGCGATAAGGGCAAAAGCGTTATAAGGCATAACCACGTTGCCAGCGTAACCGCAGATAACGATGCCGACCATAACGATGGTTGCGTACTTGCTGTACGGCTTTACATCAAGCTGTTCGCATACGTCGCAGAAGATACCCCAGAGCAGCAAGGCTACCGGCATAGCATTGATGGTCAGAACACTGGCAACCCAAGACGTGATGAAGAATGCCAACGCGAGCATCCAGGGGCCCTTGCGCGCAAATTTCATGTTCAAGAAGATCTTGGCGATAACTGACAGCAGACCAGAAATTTGGATGGCATAGCAGAACAGAACCGAGAACAAAACCATCAGCAGCGTTTGGTTGCCATATGCAGAACCAAGTATTCCTGCCATGGTGTTTTCGCCCGTTAAAGCCAAAAGCAACAGGCCAAGGATACTCGGCCAGATGGTTTCACCAACGGTCCAAGCATAAATACACCCTAGGAAGATACCCAGGACGCGCATGCCAAGCGCGGTCACCGGCCCAAACGGCGGCAAGAAACCGAAGCCAAGCATAAGCGCAAGAATAATTGCCGTGTGTATGTAATACTTCTTCGGCATTTTCTTCTCAACGATACTCATGTAACCCTCCCTACAACGTAATCGTCCGCCCTCTTTAGCGTTACGGAAAGGTTACAAAGTGGGTTACAAAACGGGTATTCCCACAAATTTGTGCCAATTGATTTGCCACAGCTGAACCTTGTTGCAAAATGGGTTGACAAAACTAACTGCTTTCCCAAATGGGATAATGCAAAAAAATAGCTGCAGCAATAAGCTGCAGCCAGCAAGTTATTCTTAAATATACGATTTAATTTATCGCACTTAAACCATTGTTGAAGCTAAATGCTTTCGAGCCCCAAAACCTCTCAAATCTTATCCAATTATAGCTTGCGCCAAAGGCACGCAAGCAATGGTGATAACCGTTGCAACACCCATCTCGATAAGCGCATACGGCTTGATAAGCTTGGGGTTAGCCCATTCTTGGTTGTAGATCATTGCAGCCTGAGGAGACGACGAGGGCAGCAGAAAACCAAGGTTTCCCAGCGCGTTCATAAGCGTAACCGCCACCAAAATATTAGCCCCTACATCAAGCGAAAGCATATACGCAATGGGAATGAGTATCGCGCATACCGCAATGTTATTGATAAGGTTCGCTAGCACACAGGTAATAACGGTAATAAGGACAATGAAAACCATGGGTGACGCCCCGTTAAACAGCGGTGTAAGTGTACTCAGGATAAAAGCCGAAAAGCCTGTTTCAGACGCCGTAAGCGCTGCGGACATCGTGAAAATGGAAGCCATCATCAAAATGATATCCCACACAACACCACCCGATGCGAGTGATTGGAAGTTGAAAAGCGATCCCCCTTCAACCTTTATAAATACGCCCAAAGCAACTATAAGGGCGCTCCATCCGGTAGATCCCAAGGCGTTCAAAACGTCGGCCAGCAGCGAAGGCGGCAGGAAGCTTGGCAAGAACAACCCCACTACGAAAAGCGCAAACAGAATAAGGATCGCCTTCTGCTTCTTATTGAACACCAGCGCAACTTCTTCAAACTCACGACCCATAAGCGGACTGGTGTCAATTTTCAAGAAGAATTTTCCCACCAGCACGCATCCAACGAAAATGAGCGCGCACATGATTGAAGTAAACATAAGATACGGAATGAAGTTGTTAACTACGGTTCCGCCGGAAGCCTGAGTCAATATACCGAAATTACCAACGACTCCAAGCTGGAAGGGAAAAACGAAAGCCGCTACCGTCGCCAAGAACATAATGGTAAACACCATATTGGTAGGCCATTTGTCCCCTTTTACATACCCAAATTTCTTGCAGATGTCGTAGACGATGTTCCAGCAAATAATTGCAGGCGCAATCATGCCGATAAAAAGCGAGCATACATACGCAGCCAGAAGAATTAGCGTCGACAGCACCCACGGCCTGTTGCGTGCGATTTTTCGCGAGACAAGCCAGTTGGCGAAAATCTGAGTGATACCAGAGTCTTCGAGCGCTTTCCCTATAAGCAGCAATATGAACATATAGATGACCACATTATGCCCGAACGCGCCCATAAACACACCAGGGACCGTGTAGCCTTCACTCAAGCCCAGAAGAAGGAGAGCCAGGATGCTTGGCCAAATGGCCCCGATTGTGCAATATGCTACGATCATGCCAATAAAGATGCCTATGACGTTCATCCCGGTAGCCGTGATGCCCCCAAACGGGGGAAGGAACTTGAAACCGAGCATGAATGCAAGGGCTACGGCGCTGCAAACCATGTATTTCATATCTATTGTTTTATTCATTTTTCTACCTTTTCCGCCATTTTGCCTGAATGGGTCCACCGTTTTATGATCGGCCGCCCATGAAAACCCCGCGCTTTGCCATCTAAATGCGCACCGCGCTTTTTGATCGCAATTATGGTTTCGGAACAATTTGAATACGCCATAACCCTTAATACAGTTCGCAAAAAAGGAGGGGCGCCAAACGCCCCTCCTTCGCATCAATCCCCTGCAACTACGGATTCGAAACTGATCGCTTGTTTACCTGTAATAAGGACTGCAACAAAGTCAAATACGGAGCTATTTCAAAATCTGATAGATAATGGCGCCTTCGCAATCTTCGGGCATACGTACACCAAGAATGGTTGCCATCGTCGGAACAACGTCTACTTCACGAATAACGCGCGTCGTCTTGAATCCTTCTTTGATATCGGGACCGCAGCCAATGAACAGCGGCGACAAAGACGTATCGTTCATGCCGATGCACGTAGACAAGCCGTCAAAATGATCGTCGTTGTAGTGGTCGGCGGTGTACATAAGGATATCGCCTGCATGCGGTCCACCTGCACCAATGAGATAAGCATCCTTGTTGCGGAATGCAAGCTCAACAACACGCTTACCAGAAACTTTGTGGCGATAACCGTAAAGGGCCGTGATTATCTGCTCCTCAACTTCCCACTTGTCAGCAGGATCAACGATGCCGTCAACTACCGTACCATCGGGCATAGTATGCTGGTTGCGACCCTTAAGGTTAAGGTAAATCTGATTTGCGCGCGATTGCACCGCAACGGTCTTCGTCCAATCGATCTCGCGCAAATCGTTGCCATCTTCGTCTTTCAGCACTTCCGTAAAGCCAAGTTCGCGCATCATCTCAACGGCTATGCCGTTAGCTTCGCTGCATCCCGGACGCTCGTACTCGGGGCAAACCAGGCCGTGGTCAGAAACGATAAATACGGTCCAGCCTTCATCAAGGAAGTGCATAAAGGTGCTCAGATACTCGTCAGTTTGACGGTATACGCGCTCCATGGCATCAAGCGCCTCATCAGCGGTAATCATAGAGAAGTCGCGGGTTTTCATATGGCGGATAAGCATATGAGCCTGTGCGTCAACGTTGTGGCAATGCGAGAAAATAACGTCATAGCCATTTTGCTCGATAAGCGCATGCATAGCTTTGGATTGCCATTCGCACGACAGATCCCACTGAGCGCCCATGCAGTCCTCTGCCACTTGCTTGCTAAGCGCATAAGTCATAGGAGACGCAGGTACATAGCCGGCCGCATCAATGCACTGCTGATACAGACTCTTAGGATGGAAGAAGGTGTCCACCGTTAGATCCAGCGCATCAGAAACGTAAATCTTAACGTAGCTGCCATCCTCGGCAAGTTCAAGCACGCGGAAGCTCTTGTTAACCTGATAGGTTTTACCACCTTTAACGGCTTCGTCAACAACGTTTCCAACATACACGTCATTCGGAAGCACCGCGATCGGCTCTTCAGCCTTTTTGTTCTTGTACATTTCAACGGTATCGTAAATGCCATCTTCGTTCTTTAGGATGAGACCAATGCGACGCGTAAGACCACCGGAAGAAAGCATCACAAACTCAAGCGCATCCGCAGGAACCTCTTTGGCCCAACCGGTTGCAGGCGTAATGGGCGACTGCGACTCAATGGTGCTGTTGTTTTTAATAAAAGCATCTACGCCTTGCTCAGAATTAACGATAACGCAATGAACGTCGGGGTTGTCCACCGAGGGAAGACCCGTGGAGTCGTGCAGACTTTCGGCTACTTCCATGTCGGTTACAGCGCAAGGGGCCTGGCCATCGCTTTCTTCGCGATTCTTCC
>JAZQAV010000088.1:0-3496 GCA_045545435.1 Eggerthellaceae bacterium
GTTCGGCGAGCCGAAGTATACGGTAGAGGAGTGCAAGGAGAAGGACGTTTCCTATCAGGCGCCCCTGTTCGTTGAGATTCGCTTCATCAACAAAGAGACGGGCGAAATCAAAGAGCAGGAAGTGTTCATGGGCGACTTCCCGCTCATGACCCCGCGCGGCACGTTCATTATCAACGGCACCGAACGCGTTGTGGTTTCCCAGCTCGTACGTTCACCCGGTGTGTATTTCTCCACCGAGGTAGACAAAACGTCCACCAAAACCATTTACAACGCCAAGGTCATTCCCAGCCGTGGTGCCTGGCTTGAGTTCGAAACCGATAAGCGCGATGTGCTTCACGTGCGCATCGATCGCCGCCGCAAGCAGCCGGCAACCTTGCTGGTGCGCGCTTTGGGCCTGGCGGAAACGCGCGAGGAAATCATCGAACTGCTCGGTTCTTCCGACATGATCCTGCGCACGCTCGACCGCGATCCTGCCACCACGCGCGAGGAATCGCTCATCGAGCTGTACAAGCGCTTCCGTCCCGGCGAGCCGCCAACGCTTGATTCGGCGCGCACGCTGTTGGAGGGCTTGTTCTTCAATCCGCAGCGCTACGATCTGGCGGCTGTTGGTCGTTACAAGATCAACAAGAAGCTGCACCTTGATCCCGAGAACGAAAATCCCACGCTCACCGAAGAGGATATCGTCAAAACCATGAAGTACATCTTGGCCTTGCATGAAGGTCAGGAGGGCTTCACCACCGACGACATCGACCACTTCGGCAACCGCCGCATCCGCACGGTTGGCGAGCTCATCCAAAACCAGTTCCGCATCGGCCTTTCGCGTATGGAGCGCGTGGTGCGCGAGCGTATGAGCATGCAGGAGCCCGACGAAATTACGCCGCAGTCGCTGGTTAACATTCGTCCCATTGTGGCTTCCATCAAAGAGTTCTTCGGTTCCTCGCAGCTCTCGCAGTTCATGGACCAGTCCAACCCTGCTGCCGGCATCACGCACAAGCGTCGTCTGTCCGCTCTGGGTCCGGGCGGCTTGTCCCGCGAGCGCGCAGGCTTCGAGGTCCGCGACGTTCACAACTCGCACTACGGCCGCATGTGCCCCATCGAGACGCCTGAAGGTCCCAACATCGGCCTTATTGGCTCGCTGGCAACCTATGCGCGCGTCAACCGTTTCGGCTTCATCGAAACGCCCTATCGTCGCGTGGTGGACGGCAAGGTAACCGACGACATCGATTACCTGACGGCCGATGAAGAAGAGAGCTACGTTATTGCCCAGGCAAACGAAGAGTTTGACCTTGAGACCCGCGTGTTCGGCCACAAAGACGAAGACGGCAACTTCGTGGCGTCCGAGCGCGTGCTGTGCCGCACCAAGGACGCTTCCGGCATGTTCGGCGAGCCCGACGAGCTGCCGCCTGCAAATGTGCAGTACATGGACGTTTCTCCGCGTCAGATGACCTCGGTTGCAACCTCGCTCATTCCGTTCCTCGAGCACGACGACGCAAACCGCGCGCTCATGGGCTCCAACATGCAGCGTCAGGCTGTGCCGCTGTTGAAGCCGCATGCGCCCTACGTTGGCACCGGCATCGAGCACCGCATTGCGGTTGACTCGGGCGAGATGCTCATTGCGCAAAATCCCGGCGTGGTTGACTACGTTGACGGTCAAACCATCATCGTTCTCAACAACGACGGCGAATACGACGAGTATCTGGTTCCCAAGTTCCAGCGCTCCAACCAATCGGGCTGCATCAACCATCGCCCCATCGTCCGCAAGGGCGACGAGGTGCTGGCAGGCGACGTGTTGGCCGACGGCCCGTCGTGCGACAACGGCGAGCTTGCCTTGGGCCAGAACCTGCTGATTGCCTACATGCCTTGGGAAGGCTTCAACTACGAGGACGCTATCATCGTTTCCGAGCGCGTTGTTGCCGAAGACCTGCTTACCTCCATCCACATCTCCGAATACGAGATCGATGCACGCGATACCAAGCTTGGCCCCGAAGAAATAACCCGCGAGATCCCCAACATTTCCGAGGATATGATCTCCGATCTTGACGCTGACGGCATTATTCGCATTGGCGCCGAGGTGGGACCGGGCGATGTGCTGGTGGGCAAAGTAACCCCCAAGGGTGAAACCGAGCTTACCGCCGAGGAGCGCTTGCTGCGCGCCATCTTCGGTGAGAAGGCCCGCGAAGTGCGCGACACCTCCCTGAAGGTGCCCCATGGTTCCGGTGGCCGCGTTATCGGCATCACGCGCTTCACGCGCGAGAACGGTGGCGAGCTGGCTCCTGGCGTCAACGAGCTCGTGCGCATTTACATCGCTCAAAAGCGCAAGGTGCAACCGGGCGACAAACTGTCCGGCCGCCACGGCAACAAGGGCGTTATTTCGCGCGTGCTTCCCGTTGAGGACATGCCTTACATGGCTGATGGTACGCCCATCGACGTCATCCTCAACCCGCTGGGCGTTCCTTCGCGTATGAATGTTGGTCAGCTGCTTGAGAACCACCTTGGCTGGGCTGCCATGTGGGGTTGGTCCGACGACGAGGACAGCAACCAAGTTGTCGACGGTCCGTTCTACATCTCCACGCCCGTTTTCGACGGTGCCGACGAAGATGAGATTCAGGACGCCATCGTGAAGGCGAACCGCAACCTTATCAACAAAAACCATGCCAAGTACGGCGATCTTGCACGTGACGAGTTCGTGCCGCAGGTTACGCCGGAAGGCAAGACGTGGCTTTACGACGGCCGCACGGGCGAGATGTTCCGCGAGCCCATCACCGTTGGCACCACCTACATGCTGAAGTTGGGCCACATGGTGGACGACAAGATCCATGCCCGTTCAACCGGCCCTTACAGCCTTATTACGCAACAGCCTTTGGGCGGCAAAGCTCAATTCGGCGGCCAGCGTTTCGGCGAAATGGAAGTGTGGGCGCTGTACGCGTACGGCGCCTCCAACGTGCTTCAGGAGATCCTCACCGTGAAGTCCGACGACACATCGGGTCGCGTGAAGTCCTACGAGGCAATTGTTAAGGGCGAGAACATTCCTGCTGCTGAGGTTCCCGAGAGTTTCAAGGTCCTTATCAAGGAAATGCGTTCTTTGTGCCTGAACGTGGAGCTTGAAGGTCACGACATGAAACCGGTGGTGGTTTCCGAAGACGCTGACGAGTCCGAGGAGCAATCGCTGTACAACGCTCTTGCAAGCGAGGCCAAGAAGACCGAGGACGAAGACGCCCTGGCCCTCGACAGCATCGCTGCGGAACTGGGAGATTTGATGAACGATCTTGGATCGAACGACACCAACGAGTTGATCGGTGAGGGAGAGGAGCGATAAATGACGACCGAGTACGATGTAACTAATTTCGACGCCATCCGCATTTCCCTTGCCAGTGCCGAAGACATTCGCAGCTGGTCGCGCGGCGAGGTGAAGAAGCCCGAGACCATCAACTATCGCACCCTCAAACCTGAGAAGGACGGTTTGTTCTGCGAGAAAATCTTTGGTCCTACCAAAGAC
>JAZQAV010000089.1:0-5826 GCA_045545435.1 Eggerthellaceae bacterium
CCTTTTGGATGGCGTTGGGGACTTCTTTGGACTTGCCCAGGCCAACACCTACGCGACCGTTGCCGTCACCGACGACCACGAGCGCGGAGAGGGCCATACGACGGCCACCTTTTACTACTTTGGAAACGCGGTTGATGGAAACGACGCGCTCCTGGAGCTCAGGTACTCCTGCTTCTTGCTGTTGTTTACGCGGCATATCTCAAGCTCCTTCTAGAATTTCAAGCCTGCTTCGCGGGCGCCGTCGGCAACAGCCTTGACGCGACCGTGATACAGGTGGCCACCGCGATCGAAAACGACCTCAGTGATGCCCGCTTCGATGGCCTTCTTACCGATAATCTCGCCAAGGGCAGCTGCGCCCTCGACCGTGCCGCTCTTTTTGCCGGTTGCTTTGAACTCGGCGCCAAGCGTGGAAACACCGCAGATGGTCGTATGAGCTACGTCATCGATAACCTGGGCATAAACGTTGTTGTTGCTGCGCGTAACGCACAGGCGCGGACGAGCTGCGGTGCCCGAAATCTTGCCGCGGACGCGGCGATGACGGCGAGCAAGCCCGTTCTGCCTCTTTTTAAAATTGGTGTTCATTGAACTATCCCTTCGATCTTAATCAGATAAGCAGGTCAGAATTAGTCGCCCTTAGCGGCCTTGCCAAGCTTGCGACGGACGAATTCGCCATCGTAGCGGATGCCCTTGCCCTTGTAAGGCTCGGGTTTGCGCCACTTGCGAATGTCTGCAGCTACCTGGCCAACTTGCTCTTTGCTGGCGCCAGAAACTACGATTTCGGTCTGCGTGGGAACCGTAAAGGTGATGCCTTCAGGGGCCTCAACGATCACGGGATGCGAATAACCAAGCGAGAGCTCGAGGCTGGTGCCTTTCAGCGCAGCACGATAGCCAACGCCGATAAGCTGAAGCTTCTTGGAGAAGCCCTTCTCGCAACCTTCGATCATGTTCGCGATAAGGGTGCGAACCAGACCGTGGTAGCTCTTGGCCTCGCGGCTGTCATCAGGACGCTCGACCGTGATGATGTTGCCGTCCTGCTTGATGATCATAATTGAAGGGAACGTGCGCTCAAGTTGACCCTGGGGGCCCTTGACGCTCACCGTCGTGCCGTCGATCTTAACCTCAACGTTAGCAGGAACGGTGATGGGCTGTTTGCCGATACGAGACATACTTACACCTCTTCCTTTCCTACCAAATGTACGCGATGACCTCGCCGCCGATGCCCTTCTTGCGAGCATCGCGGTCGGCCATTACACCCTGGCTCGTTGAGATGATGGCGCAGCCAAGACCTCCCAGAACGCGGGGCAGCTCGTCCTTGCCAGCGTAAATACGCAGGCCAGGCTTAGAAATGCGCTTGATACCGCGGATGGTCTTGGTTTTCTTGTCGCCGTACTTCAAGGTGATCTGAAGCGTAGCGCGCGGCTCGCCGTCGATTACCTCGTAAGATACGATGTAGCCTTCTTCTTTCATGATGCGGGCTACCTCGACAAGCTTTTTGCTTGACGGCATGGATACGGTATCCTTGCCGGCAGAATTAGCGTTACGCACGCGCGTAAGCATATCTGCGATGGGGTCGGTCAATGTCATGTTTGTTTCTCCTTTGGTCCTTGATGAACCACTCAATCCGGTTCGCTTGCGCCCTTAACGCAAACGCCTGAACAAGGGTACATCCTCAAACGTTACGATAGTCGGCTTACCAAGAAGACTTCGTCACGCCGGGAAGTTCGCCTTTGTTGGCCAGCTCGCGCAAGCATACGCGGCACAGACCGAACTTGCGGTAATAAGCACGAGGACGTCCGCAACGAGCGCAGCGATTATGCTCGCGCGTCGTGAACTTCTGTTCGCGCTTAGCCTTGGCGATCATCGATTTTTTAGCCATGCATTCCTTCTTTCCTTTTGCTCGTAGGACACGATGTCCAGCGATGCATCTAACAAACAAAACGCGTAAGCGTTTAGTTTTCCTTGAACGGGAAGCCGAACGCGCTCAGCAGAGCGAAGGCGGGCTCATCGTTTTCTGCGGTGGTTACGAACGTGATGTCCATGCGACGCGTGCGATCGATTTTGTCGTAATCGATCTCGGGGAAAATAAGCTGCTCAGTGATGCCCAGCGAATAGTTGCCGCGGCCATCGAAGCTCGTGCGCGGAATGCCGCGGAAGTCGCGAACGCGCGGAAGTGCGGTTGCCAAAAGACGATCCATGAATTCGTACATGCGGTCGCCGCGAAGCGTGACCTTGCAGCCAATTGCCTGTCCCTCACGAATGTGGAAACCGGCGATGGACTTTTTAGCACGCGTTACGCAGGGCTGCTGACCAGTGATGGTGCGCAGGTCGGCGATTGCGGAATCGAGCTGCTTCGAGTCGGAAGCGGCCTCGCCAACACCCATGTTGACAACGATTTTCTCAAGCTTGGGGATCTGGTTGACGTTTTTAATCTCAAGATCCTTCTGGAGCTTGCCCATGATTTCGTTTTTGTACAATTCCTTCAAACGAGGAGCCATATTTATAATTCCTTTCGATGATTTAAACGCAGGATTACCGACCCTGCGTCCCCGTATGCACCGGGGTCATAGTATAAAGCTCAAGGCGGTCTCTGCTAAGCGATTCCGCCTTAAGCCCACAACATTAATCGATATCCTTGCCGCATTTCTTGCAAACGCGAACCTTCACCTGCTTGCCGTTTTCTTCTTTGAAACGGTAGCCGATGCGGGAAGGCTGCTTGCAGCTGGGGCAAACGAGCATCACGTTGGATACGTGAAGCGGTGCCTCGATGGACGAGATGCCGCCCTGGGGGTTTTGCTGGGTCGGACGCATTGCCTTCTTGTGAATGTTAACGCGCTCGACAACAACACGGTTGCGCTCAGGCAGAGCACGGATTACCTTGCCCTCTTTGCCTTTGTCCTTGCCGGCGATAACTTTGACGGTGTCACCGGTTTTGATTTTCATACCACTCATTGTGCGCACACCTCCCTTACAGCGTTTCGGGTGCCAAAGACACGATCTTCATGTATTTCTTCTCGCGCAGCTCGCGAGCCACAGGCCCGAAGATACGAGTTCCGCGCGGGGTGCCGTCCTGGTTGATGAGAACAGCGGCGTTCTGGTCGAATTTGATGTAGCTGCCATCGGCGCGGCGAACTTCTTTCTTAACGCGCACGACTACGCAGCGCACAACATCGCCCTTTTTGACGGCGGCGTTGGGAATAGCTTCCTTAACGCTGCAGATAATGACATCGCCAAGACCCGCATAACGGCGACCAGTGCCACCGAGGACCTTGATGCACATCACCTTGCGAGCGCCGGAGTTATCGGCCACCTGGAGCATGGTTTGCACCTGAATCATTGCTTCTACCTAACTTTCCTTAGTGGAGCATGCAGTAAAACCGCAGACTATTTGGCCTTCTCGACAATCTCAACCAAGCGCCAGCGCTTCATCTTGGACAGCGGGCGGGTTTCCATGATGGAAACGGTGTCGCCTACATGGGCTTCGTTGTTCTCATCATGAGCATGCAGCTTCTTGGTGGAGGTCATCATCTTCTTGTAAATCTTGTGCGGCTTGCGCTCGGTGATCTGCACAACGATGGTCTTGTCATTGGCGTCGCTTACGACAACACCCTGACGGACCTTTCGTGAGTTGCGTTCATCAGTCATCTTCGATCAATACCTTCCTTATCCGCGCTCTAGTTCAGAGCCTTCAGCTCACGAGCACGCATCTCGGTTTGAATGCGGGCGATGTCTTTTTTGACCTGGCCCACACGAGCGGTGTTGTCAAGCTGACTGGTAGCCATCTGGAAACGCAGATTGAAAAGCTCCGCGCGCGCTTCTTTGAGCTTAGCCTGCAAATCTTCAGCGGAAAGCTCGCGAATCTCTGCTGGTTTCATTTATTCCTGACCTTCCGTTTCACGCGTCACGATCTTGCACTTGATGGGCAACTTGTTAATGGCAAGACGAAGTGCCTCGCGCGCAACTGCATCGTCGACGCCGCCGATCTCGAACATGATACGGCCGGGCTTGACGACGGCTACCCAGCTCTCGGGGTTGCCCTTGCCGGAACCCATACGAGTTTCAGCGGGCTTTTGCGTGATCGGTTTGTCCGGGAAAATGGTGATCCAGACTTTGCCGCCACGCTTCATCTCACGCGTCATAGCGACACGGGCGGCCTCGATTTGGCGGTTGGTGATCCAAGCAGCTTCAAGAGCCTGGATGCCATACTCACCATGATTCAAACGGGTTCCACCTTTGGCCTTGCCCTTCATGGAACCACGCTGCACCTTGCGGTGCTTAACACGCTTAGGTACGAGCATTTACTTAGCACCCCTCTCGTTACGGTCGTTGCGCGGACGGTTGTTAGCGCCGCGACGCGGACGACTCGGGCGAGACGAACCTTCCAGTGCAGGCTGCGGAGCCTTCTGGCCAGGCATAACATCGCCGTGATAAATCCAAACCTGAATGCCGATGGAGCCCATGGTGGTTGCGGCGGTTGCGAAACCGTAGTCGATCTTCGCACGCAGCGTGTGACGGGGAATACGACCCTCGCCATACCACTCACGACGGCTCATCTCGGCACCGCCGAGACGACCGGAGCACTGGATGCGGATGCCCTGTGCACCGCTCTTGCGGGCGGACTGCACGGCTTTGCGCATAGCGCGACGGAAGGCCACACGACCCTCCAGCTGCTCGGCGATGGACTCGGCGACCAGCTTTGCATCAAGCTCGGGGCGCTTGATCTCGATAACCTCAACGGAAACGGTACCGGTTGCGATGTTGTCGAGCTTCTTGCGAAGCGCATCGATTTCGGCACCCTTCTTGCCAATTACCACACCAGGACGAGCCGTGGTGATGATGACCTTGGTTTTGTCGCCAGCGCGCTCGATCTCGACACGCGAAACAGCGGCACGGGCAAGCTCTTTTTCGACGAACTTACGGATAGCAAGGTCGTTCTCAAGAGTGGCGGCGTAATCCTTATTTGCATACCAGCGGCTGCGCCAATCCTCGGTGATGCCGAGGCGGAATCCGGTTGGGCTTACTTTCTGACCCATAAGGCGTTATGCCTCCTCTCGCGTAGCAACGATAATCGTGATGTGGCTCGTGCGCTTGTTGATGCGCGACGCAGAACCCTTAGCGCGGGGACGAATGCGCTTCAGCGTGGGGCCTTCGTCAACGAAGCAGGCCTTCACGTAAAGTGCTTCGGGGCGCACATGGTAGAGGTTGTCGGCGTTGGCCACAGCCGAGTTGAGGCACTTCTCAACGGTTTCGGCAATACCGCGGTTGGTGAAGGCAAGGATCTCCTGTGCCTGGGGAACGGATTTGCCGCGAATCAAGTCAACGACCACGCGTGCTTTGCGAGGAGAGACGCGGACGTAACGTGCAATTGCTTTAGCTTCCATCGTTATCTCCTCTCTTATCGCTTCTTCTTCTTATCGGCAGCGTGACCCCTGAAGGTACGCGTCGGGGCGAACTCGCCCAGTTTATGTCCAACCATGGACTCGGTGATGTACACCGGCACGTGCTTGCGACCATCATGGACGGCAATGGTGTGACCAACCATCTCAGGGAAGATCGTGCTTGCACGGGACCACGTTTTCACAACGTCTTTTTCGCCAGCTTCGTTCATCGCGATGATACGGCCCAAGAGGCGCGGCTCGACGAAAGGTCCTTTCTTCAAACTTCTGCTCACTTATAGCTCCTTAACGTCAAACTTTACTTCTTGCGACGGCGAATGATCAGCTTGCTAGAGGCCTTCTTCGGGTTACGCGTACGGTGACCCTTGGTAGGAACGCCCCAGGGAGATACAGGGTGACGGCCCGAGGTTTTGTTCTTGCCCTCGCCACCACC
>JAZQAV010000090.1:0-21889 GCA_045545435.1 Eggerthellaceae bacterium
AAGGCGCACCTATGAGCCCGCGGAAATTGCGTTGGCTCATAGGTGCAGCAAAGCAGTTAGCAGCACGCAAGCGTGCGAGCAAACGGCAACGTTTAGGCTATCTTGCAAACCCAGCCTTCAGGGCCTTCGATTTCGCCCGCCTGAATTGCGGTGAGCGTTTCGCGCAGTTTGCGCATAACGGGACCAACCTCGGTCATGCCCGCACCGAAGACGATTGTCTTGTCCTCGGAGTGAACTTCACCAACCGGTGAGATAACGGCGGCAGTGCCGCACATGCCGCACTCGACGAACTGGTCGATTTCGTCAAAGCGCACGGGACGCTGCTCAACCTTCATGCCCAACAGATCTTCGGCGACGGTCACCAGCGAGCGACGCGTGATGGAGGGCAGAATAGAGTCGGTAAAGGACTGCGGAACCACCAGCGTGCCATCTTCCTTGGCGAAGATGATGTTGGCGCCGCCCGCCTCTTCAACGTAGGTGCGCGTTTCGGGGTCGAGGTACATGTTGTCGGCGTAACCTTCCTTGTGAGCCTCGACGGAAGGATACATGGACATGGCGTAGTTGAGGCCGGCCTTGATGGCGCCCGTTCCATGCGGTGCCGCGCGGTCGTATTTAGCCACGCGCAGTTTAACCGGGGTAACGCCGCCTGAATAGTAAGGACCAACGGGCGTGACCAAAATGCGGAACTGATACTCATCAGCGGGCTTCACTCCAATGACGTCGCCCGTTGCGAACATGAACGGACGAATGTACAGCGTTGCGCCAGAGCCGTACGGCGGCACCCACGCAAGGTTGGCCTTGACGACCTCTTTGACGGCCTCAATGAACTTATCCTGCGGGAACGGCGGCATGCACAGACGCTCGGCGGAATCGTACATGCGCTGGGCGTTAAGGTCGGGGCGGAAGCAAACAATCTCGCCGTCTTTGGTGGTGTAAGCCTTAAGGCCTTCGAAAACCTCTTGGCAATAGTGAAGCAAACCTGCGCACTCCGAAAGGGTTACGGTGTGGTCGGGAGTTAGATAGCCTTCTTCCCAGGCACCATCCTTGTAATTGCACACATAGCTGTAGTCGGTGGGCATATAGGCAAAGCTCAGGCTGCCCCAATCGATGTCCTTTTTCTCCAAGGCGCTCATCTCCCAATCATTCTCGTGCGAAATGCGGCGCCAATGCGCGAGCACAAAAGGTGAGCTCGTATCTGGCTGCCAGCATTTCGATTTTCCAGATGGGCGTATTGTACTACCGCTTTGCCACGATGGAGCACACCTATTTGTCAGCGTTACTTTTAGGCACATTCCGTGCATATTACGCTAACTTTTAGCGCAATATTCAGATACAATTTAATAGATAGACTGCGCCTTTCGAAATACAGCAGCAAACATGAACCGAAGGAGATCGGTGCATCATGAGCGACATGTCCTCACAAGATGAAGCCCGGCGCGAGGTGGCCAGAAGGCGCCTTCAGCAACGCCAAGCACGGTTGAACCAAAACGAGGAACAGGCAAATCCGCTTTCCTCGCGTATCCAGTCCCTTCGAACCGAACGGCCGCAGGGCAGGCAAAGCAGAAGTGCTCAGGTAGGTGCGCAACGCGAAACGCAAGCCCCCAAACGCTCAGAGCGCTCTGCTTCTCAGTCGCTCACCAACGACCAATTCGGCTACGAAGAGGACGTGTACGCCACCAGTTACGACGACGCCCCCGAACCCGAAACGGGCAAACGCCGGCTGCGCAAGCCCGCATCCGATGGCGGCAGCGATCGCAACGCCCCCTCCTTTAACACCGAAAACGCCCTTGAAACCCTGAAATCCATCGGCGCGCGCATTGCGCATTACGCGGGCATTGCCGGCGCCGCAATCGTACGCGGTGCCCGTTTTGTTGCTGCTCGTGCCGTGGAGCTTTATCATCGCATGGCCGAACGGTTCGGCACGCGCAACACCATCATCGCGATTGCCGTTGTGGTGCTTCTCCTTATTCTGCTCATACTGCTCGCACGCAGCTGCGCAACGCCCAAAGACCCTGGCGAAGCTGCCCTTAAATCGGCTCAGCAAGCGGTAAGCGCCGTTTCTTACAGCAACGACGACGGTTCCAAACCCGATCAGGATTACCTGGTTAATCTGCTTGGCAACGAAGAAGCGGCCGCCCTGTTGAATGCGGCCAGCCAAAGCCAGGATGCATACTGGATTGCCTCGCACCCAACCGAGTTCGAACGAGATGGTTACGCGGTTCAAGGCAAGCTGTTCAAGCTTGCCGCCCACGAGCCGGCCGCCATCAGCTTCGTCCGCAACTGGCCCGACCGCTATCCGCAGGAAACCGCCTCAGGCGACGCAACGCCCACGGTTGAAAGCGGTACCGCAGTTCCGCGCCTGTACCAGTGGGATGAGCGTTGGGGCTACACCGTTTACAGCTCAACAACCTTCGCGCTCACCGGATGCTGCCCCACCGCGCTGGCCATGGTATACCAAGCGCTTTCGGGTGATGCCAGCATTACGCCTTACGATATGGCCATGATGGCACGCAACAACGGCTACGAAACCGAGTACGACGGCACAGACGGTTCGTTCCTCGTGCACATGGCAGGCGACTTGGGTCTGTCATGCACCGAGCTGTCCCCCGCGTCCACAAACCTCAGGACCACGCTTAACGCCGGCCATCCCCTTATCATCAACGTGGGCCCGGGCGATTTCACCGAAAACGGCCACTTCATTGTGGCGTGCGGCCTTGACAGCAACGGCAAGGTAATTGTCAACGACCCGTATTCGGCCGAGCGCTCCAACCAAACCTGGGACGTGGACGTGCTCGTCAGCCAATCGAAAGCGTTCTACGCCTACTCACTGGCCTAATTTATCCGCACACCGCCCAGCCGAAGCCCGCAGCATCTCGCTTGCGGGCTTCGCTTTTTTAGCGGCGGAAACATGCTGGCGCCCCGCGGCGGATGGGGCATGTTTTTAAAGCTGGCAATTCCGCGACCGATACCCTGGCCAGAACCGGTTACGATGGCAACTTTTCCGTCAAGCGCGCTCATTGTGTTTCCTTTCTTCGATAAACGAAACAAGCCATCGAAGACCGCCCACCAACCGTGAATATGAAACGCCCATGAAACACGTTTGCGTTATGCTTCGCACATCATGTGCACATCCTTGAGTTTTTCTCACGGAACAAGGGCTGGGGCTTTATACTCTTCGATGTGGTGTTTCTGACGGAAAGAGGGTTTCATGGGCGGTTTTTTCGGTGCGGCGTCAAAGCGTGACGTTGTTCTTGATGTTTTCTTCGGTGTTGACTACCATTCGCATCTCGGCACAAAAAATGCCGGCCTTATTTACTGCGACAAAGAAGATGGCTTTCAGCGCGAAATCCACTCGATAGCAAGCACGGCTTTTCGTACCAAGTTCGAGCACGACCTGCCCGACTTCCACGGAACCAGCGGCATCGGATGCATCAGCGACACCGACCCTCAACCGCTTTTGGTGCGCTCCCATTTGGGTACCTACGCCCTTACCACAGTTGGCGCAACCACCAATGCCGACCAAATCATAAAAGACTACTTTTCCGAAGGCGGTCGCCAATTCATGGCCATGAGCTCAGGGAAAGTTAACGACACCGAGCTCATTGCCGCGCTTATCAACCAAAAAGAAGATTTCGTCTCCGGCATCAAATTCGCCCAGGAAACCGTTGAAGGCTCGCTTACCCTGCTCGTTATGACGCGCGACGGCGCTATCATCGCCGCACGCGACGCACTGGGGCGCCTTCCCGTGCTCATCGGCAAAAACGAGGACGGCTACTGCGTTTCCTTCGAATCGTTCGCATACTTCAAAACTGGTTACGTAGACGAATACGAGCTGGGTCCAGGCGAAATTGTGCGCATCACCGCAGACGGCTATGAGACGCTGGTTCCCGCTGGCGACAAGATGAAGATCTGCGCGTTTTTGTGGACGTACTACGGTTACCCCAACTCCACCTATGAAGGCGTCAACGTCGAGGTCATGCGCTATCGCAACGGTCAGATTATGGCCCGCGACGAAGCCGAGCAGCACTTGCTCCCCGACGTCGACTACGTTGCTGGCGTCCCCGACTCGGGTACGCCTCATGCCATCGGCTACGCCGAGCAAAGCGGCAAACAGTTTGCGCGCCCGTTCATCAAGTACACCCCCACCTGGCCGCGCTCGTTCATGCCCACGAACCAGGCTATGCGCGACCGCGTTGCCAACATGAAGCAGGTTCCCGTATCCGACCTCATCAAGGACAAGAAGTTGCTGTTCGTGGACGATTCCATTGTCCGCGGTACGCAATTGCGCAACACGGTGCAGTTTTTGTTCGGCCTGGGCGCCAAGGAAGTGCACATGCGCTCCGCCTGCCCGCCCATCATGTTCGGTTGCAAGTACCTGAGCTTCAGCCGCAACGATTCCGACATGGACCTGTTGGCTCGCCGCATAGCCCAAAAGCTCGAAGGCGACGAAGGCCAGAAGCACTTGGATGAATACGCCGACAGCTCAACCGAGCGCGGCAAGTGCATGGTCAAGGAAATTTGCGAGGAAATGGGCTTCGACTCGCTTTCGTATCAATCGCTCGCTGGCATGATTGAAGCCATCGGCATTGACCCCGAAAAGATTTGCACGTACTGCTGGAGCGGCAAAGAATAGAGCTCATCGCGATTGAATCTGAAAAAGCGTGTCAGGGAATGGTTTCCCTGCCACGCTTTTTAAATGCGACAGCAAAACCGTCTCCCCTTGTCACATCACCTTGTCACATCACCGACTTTACCTACAGCTCTCGCAGTAATGGCCTATAATGTGCAGCCGAATATGCGTGCCCGCAAAAGCATGCTTTGCGCAGATAAAGGAGAATAACCCGCTATGGAATTCGTTGGAACGTTTTGGTCGCTCGTGCCACCGATTGTCGCTATTGTGCTGGCGCTTATCACCAAGGAGACGTATAGCTCGCTGTTCGTCGGTATCGTCATTGGCGCCCTGTTGCTGGCGGCATTCGACCCCATTAACACCATCAACTACATCATTGTGGGCGAAATTGGCGAGGGCGAAGAGGCGATGGGCGTTGGCTTTTTGAACGCCATCAGCGACCCATGGAACGCCGGCATTTTCGTGTTCTTGATTATGTTGGGCATCATTGTCGCCCTCATCAACGCCGGCGGCGGCTCTGCAGCTTTCGGTAAGTGGGCTGCAGCTCACATCAAAACCCGTGTGGGCGCCATGCTCGCAACGTTCGTCTTGGGCGTGCTCATCTTTGTTGACGACTATTTCAACTGCCTTACCGTTGGTGCGGTCATGCGCCCGGTAACTGATGCGCAAAAGATCTCGCGCGCCAAGCTGGCCTACATCATCGACGCAACGGCTGCCCCTATCTGCATGATTGCCCCCATCTCGTCATGGGCTGCGGCCGTGTCCGCCACAGCGGCCGACCTTGACACGGGCGTTACGGGAATCCAGCTGTTCATCTCCGCTATTCCCTACAACTTCTATTCGCTTTTAACCATTGTCTTCATCATCGCCATCTGCGTTCTTGGTTTTGACTACGGCCCCATGGCCGCCGCAGAGCTCAAGGCGTATCAAACTGGTGAGCTGGGATCGCTCGGCAACGAGGAGCGCGCAACGAACAGGCGCTCTTCGCTTTGGGACATGCTGGTTCCGGTGATTCTTCTTATCTTCTTCTGCATCATCGGCATGCTTTACGTGGGCGGCTTCTGGGATCCCGAGGCAGAAGGCTTCGGCGATTTGGCACTTGCCTTCGGCAACACCGACGCCTCCGTCGGATTGCCGTGGGGTGCGCTCATTGCGCTGATCATCTCCTTCGCCTACCTGCTCATCCGCCGCGTGCTCACCTTCAAGGAAGCAACCGATTGCATTGCGAACGGCTTTAGGGCCATGGTTCCCGCTATGCTCATCCTCACGTTTGCCCTTACGCTCAAGCTGGCCACCTCCGCACTTGGCGCTGACGCTTATGTTGCCGGCCTTATGGAAGGCGCGGCATCGGGCCTGTACAACTTCTTGCCCGCCATTATTTACCTGGTGGCGCTTGGTCTGGCGTTCGCAACGGGCACCAGCTGGGGCACTTTTGGCATCCTCATCCCCATCGTGCTTCCCATCTTTGCGAACGAGCCCGTGCTGCTCACCATCGGCATTTCTGCCTGCCTGGCAGGTGCCGTTAACGGCGACCACTGCTCACCCATTTCGGACACCACCGTTATGGCATCAGCGGGCGCCAACATCAATCACATTGAGCACGTGAACACGCAGCTGCCCTACTCGCTTACCGTGGGTGCCATCTCGTTTTTGATGTTCCTTATTGCGGGCTTCGTGCAAAACGCGTTCATCTGCCTTGCCCTGGGAGCCGTTTTGGTGATAGGCGTTTTGCTTGTGCTGCGCTCTACCGTTGGTAAGACAGTTAGCGACGAAGCAGCGGCCTAGCAAAAAGCTGCTGAGCAAGCATCCGCCAAAACTGCAACGTGCTGCGCCCGGATCGCCCTTCGCGAATCCGGGCGCTTTCTTATCTGCGCCATCTGTTTTTGCTGGCAAAATGTTTGCCTCATGCGCATGTTACGTGCCGCTTGCGTAACGTGCGCTTCTTTTTGTGCTTGCGCAAACTATAATGGTGCATGCAAAACGCACCTGCCTAAACAGTTGTATCAGCAGGTAACAAGCGCGGCCACTGCGTTTGAAGTGGCACAGCCATCAAGCGAGGAGTAGCTATGAAAGTTGTTATTGTCGGCGGCGTCGCCGGCGGAGCAAGCGCCGCAGCCCGTCTTCGTCGTAACGACGAGACCGCTGAGATCGTTATGTTCGAGCGCACGGGTTATATTTCCTACGCGAACTGCGGTCTTCCCTATTACATTGGCGGAGCCATCGACGAGCGCCGCAAGCTTACCGTCATCAGCGAGAAAACCTTCCGCAACCGCTTCAATGTGGACATCCGAACGAAGCAGGAAGTTACCGCCATCGACCGCGCAGCAAAAACCGTTCATGTGCGCAACCTCAAAACCGGCGAAGAGTACGACGAATCCTACGACAAACTCGTGCTTGCTCCGGGCGCAAAAGCGTTCGTCCCCGACCTGCCCGGCATAGACGACAAGCGCATCTTCACCCTGCGTACCGTTGAGGACACCTTCGCTATCGCGGACTTCGTTGAGGCGAACGATCTCAAATCTGCTGTTGTTATCGGCGGCGGTTTCATCGGCATCGAGATGGCCGAGAATCTGTACCAACGCGGCATCACCAACGTCACCCTTATGACGCGCGGTCGCCACGTGCTTTCCCAAATGGATGAGGGCATGGCTGCCGTCGTTCAGAACCGTATGCGCTACATCGGCTTCAAACTGCGTCTGGGCGTGGACGTTCAGGGCTTCGAGCCCGATGGTGACCAGCTGAAGGTACTGTGCGCCGACCAAAAGCCCGTAAGCGCCGACATCGTTATCCTTGCCATCGGCGTGCGCCCCGAGAGCAATTTGGCAAGCGAGGCAGGCCTTGAAACCGGTATCAAGGGTGCCATCGTTGTTGACGATCATATGCGCACCGCCGATCCCGACATTTACGCCGTTGGCGACGCGGTGCAGGTCACCAATTTCGTTACGGGCAAGCCCGACGTCATCTCTTTGGCTGGACCGGCCAACAAACAGGGCCGCATTGTTGCCGACAACATCTGTGGCATCGACCGCACGTTCAACGGTTCTCAGGGTTCGTTTGTCCTTAAAGTTATGGACATCACGGCTGCCGCCACCGGTCTTTCGTACAAAGCGGCCAAGAAAGCCGGCTTCGATGCCGAGTACGTGCTCCTGAGCCCTGCTGGTCACGCTTCGTATTACCCCGGTGCCACTGCGCTTAACATGGAAGTGGTATTCGACAAGAGCAACGGCCGCATTCTCGGCGGTCAGGCCGTTGGCTTCGAAGGCGCCGAAAAGCGCATCGACGTGCTCGCAACTGCTATCCGCGCGAACATGGATGCCAACGATCTTATCGATCTTGACCTGTGCTACGCTCCGCCGTACTCCTCGGCCAAGGACCCCGTAAACTTCGCTGGCTACATCATTCAGGACATCATGGAAGGCCGCGTTGAGCAGGTTCATTGGGATGTTCTCGATCAGCTTACCGATGACGATCTCATCCTTGATGTGCGCCCCGAGCTTAACTACAACCAAGACCACCTGGATGGCGCCATCCATATTGCGCTTGACGACCTGCGCGCACGTGCAGATGAGCTTCCCAAGGACAAGAACATCTACATCCACTGCGTTACCGGCCTGCGCAGCTATATTGCCTGCCGCATGCTTTCGCAGCTGGGCTATAAGTGCTACAACCTTGCCGGCGGCTTCAACTACTACGATGACTTCATGATGAACCGCGACATCAGCATGGAGGATATGGGTCCCTGCGGACTGCAGATTTAATAGCGCCTAACCGAAAGCGCTTTAAGCACGACAAAGGGGTTGCCATTATGCTTGGCAACCCCTTTTGTTCTGCCTGGTTAAGCGTGGTTCGCGGAACGCTTTTACAGGTTGCTCGCCCTTTGCAGGCAACCTGTTATCAAGCGAATCATGCTTTGGGCATCTTGTTTTCACGAGTGGGTCGCACTCGTGAAAACTGCGTGCTCCACGAAATCGCGAGCCTACGCCAAGGATGCTTCGTAGCCTGCTTTTGTCACAGCGTCTACCAGTACCTGAGCATCAACACCCTCAGCTGCGCTTACAACAGCATTTTTGTTGTCAAGGCTCACTTCCACGGCCTCTACGCCTTCAACACCTTTGAGCGCCTTCTCGACGCGCGCAACGCATTTCGGGCACATCATTCCATTTACGTTCAATGTTTGTTGCATTGTGCATCCTTCCTTGTTGTATTCATTCAGCACGATTCGTGCGCTTACACCTCTTTTGCGCCTACCACCTGCGCTTCGTAATCCTCCGCGACCACGGCGGCTACCAGCACCTCATCGTCTACCGGCTCGCTGAGATACGCAATGGCGTTGTTGCCCTCCAAGCTTACATCCGCGCGAACCACGCCTTCGACACCTTCAAGTGCTTCGCGTACATACCGCACGCAGTGCTCGCACATCATGCCCTGTACGTCGAGACGTTTTTCCATAACAATGGGAGCAGTTTCGGCCAACTCACAACTTGTATCGTTTGGCGCATTTTCCGAGATAACTTCCCGCTGCGCGGTTTCGGACAAAGCCGCATCCGCTTCGTTTGCCTGCGAAGTCTCGCCCGCTTCGAGCCCGCTCACCTGCGCATACGTTGCAGGCGTACCCGCAACATCGCCCTCGGGCGTTCCTTTTTCCCAACTGGGTCTCCATGCACGCAGACGCAATGCATTGGAAACCACGGTCACCGACGAACCTGCCATCGCAGCGGCCGCAATCATGGGGTTCAACGTGATGCCCGGCACCACGCCGGCGGCCAGCGGGATGCAAATCGTATTGTAAATGAGTGCCCAGAACAGGTTTTGTTTCACGTTGCGCATAACTGCCTTGGACAGCTGCAGCGCGGCCGGAACATCCATAAGATCGGAGCGCATGAGCACCATGTCAGCCGACTCAAGCGCGATATCGGTTCCCGCGCCAATGGCAATACCCACATCGGCTGTTGCCAATGCGGGAGCATCGTTGATGCCGTCACCTACCATGGCCACGGCGTCGGCAGCGCCCTCCTGCGCCACGTACTTTGCCTTCTGATTGGGAAGAACACCCGCAATCACTGTGTTTACGCCCACCTGGCGGGCAACAGCATCGGCGGTGCGTTGGTTGTCGCCGGTAAGCATAACCGTTTTCACGCCCATCGCTGCAAGCTCTTCAATGGCGCGAGCGCTGCTGGGCTTCACGGTGTCTGCCAACGAGATCATGCCCAGCAAACGACCTTCGCACGCGAAAAACAGCGGCGTCCAACCCTTATCGGCTGCCTCAACCGCTAAAGCTTCGAATTCTCCGAGCGGAACCTCGCGCTCGCCCATCAATCGCGCGTTACCTGCGCAGCAATGCAAATCATCAACAATTCCCTCAACACCCATGCCAGGGATTTGCGCAAAGTCATCAACCGACGCAGTCGGAACCTGCTCGCGCTCTGCGTACGTCCAAATAGCCTGAGCCAAAGGATGCTCAGAAAGAACCTCCAGCGACTGTGCGACGGTAAGCAAGCGTTCCCGCGCAACACCTTCAACACAGCGCACGTCGGTAACTTCCATTACCCCGCGCGTGATGGTTCCGGTTTTATCCATGACAACGGTTTTTACCGCAGATGCACGTTGAAGCGATTCGGCGTCTTTCACCAACACGCCTTTGCGCGCACCGCGGCCCGTCCCCACCATAATGGCGGTAGGCGTGGCAAGCCCCAAAGCGCACGGGCACGATATAACCAGCACCGATATCGCATGCACAAGGGCCGATTCCAAGCCGGCAGAAAGCACGACGTACCACACCACAAATGTGATAATTGCCACCGCTATAACCGCGGGCACAAAGTACCCCGAGATGGTGTCGGCCACCTTTTCGATGGGCGCCTTCGAGGAGGTTGCGTCGTCCACCATGCGCACGATACCTGCAAGCGCAGTATCTTCGCCCACGTACTCGGCGCGCATCTTGAAGTAGCCCGCCTTGCTCACCGTGGCGCCCACAACCCTATCGCCCGCATGTTTGTCCACCGGAACCGGCTCGCCGGTGATTGCGGATTCATCGACGCTTGCCTGACCTTCAAGCACCGTTCCGTCAACCGGGATGCCCGCGCCCGCTTTAACTACCAGCACATCGCCAACCTGCACCTGCTCAACAGGCACTTCCTGCAGTATGCCATTCGTCTCGCGCAAAGCTGTTTTGGGAGCCAAATCCATCAGCGCCGTGATGGCGTCGGTAGTGCGCCCCTTAGCGCGCGCTTCAAAGAATTTACCCAGCGTGATGAGGGTTAAAATCATACCCGCCGACTCGAAATACAAGTCCATGGATGCCATATGGGCCGCATGCACATCCCCTGCGCCCAGCGCGAATCCCATCTGGTACAAAATGGCAATGCCGTACACCGTGGAGGCGGTAGCACCCAACGCCACCAGCGAATCCATGTTCGGAGACCCGTGCGCGAGGCTTTTAAAACCGCCGCTGAAAAATTTGAAATTGACGTAAATGATGGGCAGGAGCAGCAAAAACTCCGTGAGAGCAAACGGCAGTATGTTCTGCTCCCCCGAAAGAAAAGACGGCAGGGGCCAACCAAACATATGGCCCATGGAAATGTAGAACAGCGGGATGCAGAAGACGAACGAGAAGACAACACGAAAACGCATGTGGGCAAGCTCTTTTGCAGCGCGCTCGGCAGGAGTGGGCCCGCTTGCAGCCGCACCAGCTTTACCCTGTGCCTTCATACGCGGGATAGCCCCGTAGCCCGCTTTGTCCACGGCAGCCTCAATTGCCTTTACGGTATCGGGATTGCCGTCGTATTCAACGTCCATGCTGTTCTTCAGCAGATTAACTGCCACGTTTTCAACGCCAGCAACGCCACGCGTCGCCTTGTCAACTCGGGCTTCGCATGCCGCACATGACATGCCCGTTATATCGAACGTTTGCTTCATAAAGTCCCTGCCGTACCCTTCGAAAACACCCAGTTAGAGCACTATCAGCTCACTTGTTGAACTTGCGAATGAGGTCCATCACTTCATCGATAACCTCGGTATCGCCCGTTTGCACCTTCTCGACCACACAGGTTTCAAGATGGTTCTTCAGAATTATCTCGGAAGTGCGGTGCACAGCCGATTCCGCAGCCGCAAGCTGTGTGAGAATATCGCCGCAATAGCGGTTCTCATCAATCATGCGCTTCACGCCATTGAGCTGACCGATGGCCCTGTTCAGGCGCTTTTGCAAATCATCCTGAAATTCTTGGCTGCGGTCGGTATGCTTGTATCGCACTTGCGTGCAAGCGCATACGCGATTGTCAGTGGTTTCGCCCATTGTTGACTCCTAGAATAATATACCCCCTATGGGTATATGAGCATAATAGCGCACCGCTTTGAAACGTCAACGGGCTCCACAATGTTAATCTACTGCCGCACGGCAGCATTAGACGAGAGCGCAGCTATTCGCGCATGCTACGAGGGTACTCTTTGCTCGTAGGAGCTCACGCCCCTGACTGCCGTTCGTTCGCGTATGCATACCGTGCAACCGCCCTGAATCCGCATCCCCAAACGATTACACCCCCTGATACAGCGATGGCTCACTACATCAGGGGGTGCTAATTTTGCTTATTATCCAGCGCGTCAAGCTGGATGAGGCGATTTCGATAGAGCGCTTCGACTACAGAGCTTACGCCATTGCTACTTTGCCGCCATCGATGCGCAGGGCAGCGCCATTAATATGGCCAGCCAAGTCAGAGGCAAGGAACACGGTAGCCGTGGCAACCTCGGCCGGATCGGCGTACTTTCCGTCAGGATACTGAGCGGCAAAGGTGGCCAGAGCCTGCTCGCGCGTATAACCCTCGCCAAGCCACTGAGCCTCGATACGGCGCATCATCGGAGTGTCGACAGCACCGGGGCAGATGGTGTTCACGCGGATGCCGTCTTTTGCAACTTCCAGCGCAACGCACTTCGAAAGGCCGCCGGCCGCATGCTTGGAAGAAACATAGGGAGCCATGCCAGATGCTGCAACAAACTGACCTTCGCTCGTAATGTTCACGATGGCACCCTTGCCCTGCTTCTTCATCTGGGGAACAGCGTATTTCATGCCGTACATAACACCGAATACGTTGATGTCGTAAACCTGAAGGAAATCCTCCCTGGTAAGCTCTTCAATAGGCTTATAACTGCCATTGTCACCGGAATTGTTGACCAAGACGTCCAACGAGCCCCATTTCGCGATTGCCCCCTCAACAGCAGCCTTCACTTCGTCTTCCTTGCTAACATCCACCACAAAAGTGGCCACCTGCTCTTCGGGAATACCCAGTTCAGCAACAAGGGCATCGAGCTTTGCCTGAGTGCGGGAGGTAAGCGCTACCTTAGAACCCTCATTTGCGAACGCTTTGGCAACTTCTTTGCCGATGCCACCGGTAGCGCCCGTGATCAGAACAACCTTGTCTTTCAAATTGGAATCCATTGAAAAGCTCCTCTCGTTTTCGCAATCTCGTGCGCCATAGCGCACCCTCTAATTTGGAATGATAGAGAAAAGTATCAGTATTTGCATAATAGACAAAAAAGCAAGCGGCGTTCCTTTTAGGCCAGTGCGCTGTCACAGCGAAACTGTACAAAGCTTTAAAAGGGTTTTGGGGCCTTTTTGAAGCAGCTCTTCGTTGTGTCGGCTCCTATCAAAGACGCATTATTCAAGCGCGTTCGCACGAATCGATCATCGCAGAAGCTAAGCCGATGGCCGGAGACCCCGGTTTCAAGGGCTACATCCACAATGTGGGCGGTCTTACCGCGAACTACCGCGTGCCCGCGTGCGAGAAGCAGCTCAAGCACGACGCCACTCCAAACAAGTGCTGCCTTTCGCCCGACCTGTGCCAATACTTGCACACCACGCACGAAGACCACCTGACGCTTCTGAACGAACTTCGCGCGATGAAAAGGTCTACTGCCCCACGAATCCGCACGATAAGGCGCTCCAGCGTGCGCTTGTCTAGTACCGAAACCTCAAAAACCACAATTTGGTACGCGAGGCGCTGTCCAAAGCGCACCGCACCGACCTCATCAGATATGCGTCGAAATGTCTGGTGCGCCTCAAAAAACAAGACAAAACCGCAACAGCGCAAATAAGAGCTGGAAAGCGTTCCCGATGACGCGCAGGAAAAAGGGGCCGTAACATCTCACCTCTGTTACAACCCCTGAAACGCTCCATTGCGTTTTCCCTTGAGACATCGACTGTCAGACAATGAAGGTCGATCTCCCGTTTGACCTCACAGTAGAATCGGTGCCAGCGGAAGCGCCACTACAATCATCATGGCGATGGCAGAAAGAATCGTCATAGCCGCGCTCACATAAACGTACTTCTTCTCGACGACGGTCGTCTGGGAGTGCAGGAGCGCCCCGTACAGAGAGCCGGAAGGAAGCAAAAAGGCCGTTTGCGCCATGTACAACATGAGGAACGCCATGCCGGGCAAGAAAAAGTTCAGAGTAGGCGCATACACGTTTATCAACGTAATCATCAGCACCATGATGACATTGTTGTTAGCAACGTTAGTGAGGAGGATGGCAACTACGAACATCACCACGGTGAACGCATAGGCATCCAAACCGCCGAGAATCGGGTTGAGTAGCATCATGATGAACTCGCTCGTTCCTGTACCCTCGGCCGTAATCATAGTTGCAAACGCGAACACGACCGCCATGATAGCTACCGCTTCCCACGTGATATCGCCAGCGACCTCGCGGAACACCAGTACGGGTTTCCCTTCGACTTTGATTATACAAAGTACGGCGAACAGCGCGAAGCACATACCGATGGTTCCGAGATTAGCGAAGAAGGCTGCTACCGCGGTGCCCGGCATCAAAGCGGATGCCGTCCCGGGGATGATCAGCAGCACGACGAAGACGACCAGGTAGATTGCAGCGAACTTCTGCCGCTTGCTCATCGGCGGCAGGTCGAGCAAGAGATCTTCCATCTTCGCGTTCTTGAGCTCGTCAATCTTGATGCGAAGAACAAAGCGCATCCCCAACAGATAGAACACGAGAGTCGAGATACCGATGACCAGATTCATGACCAGAGCGTTGAACATTGAGACGGCTCCCATGCCGGTCATCTGCTGGAAAAGCCCCATGATGAAGAGGTACATGGGCATGAACGGCAACACGCACCCGCCGTACACGAATGCCAGGACCATTCCCGTTGCCATCGCCGCACACCATTTACTCTTTCGCGAAATACCTGTCTGATCTGCGATTTTGTACACGAATTCCCACATCAGGAAGAGCAGGGCGAAACCGCCGTTCGTAATGGAAAGGACGTACATCGCGAAGATCAGCGTAGCCGACATAACCCACGGACGTCCGGCAAACGCCTTTCTCTTGAGGAACCAGTTGATAGCGTAGTCCAGCGCGCCGGTCTTTCCTATGGCGAACACCACAGCCATGGCTAAAATGGTAAGGATGATCGTGTCGCCGCCGAAAGCCCGTGCGGTTATCGCCGTGCCGGAAATGGTTCCCGTAACCACGATCGCCGCCAAGCCAAGAATGCTCGGCCACAAAAGCTCAACAGTCGACCACAGCCAGATAAGACCGAGAAGGATGCCGATGTACTTCATTCCGAGCGCGGTCAACGGCGCAATGGGGGGCAAAAAACCAAAGCCGAACAGCAACGCTATGCCGATGGCGGAGTTGATATAGTACTTCGCATTTTTTTCTTTGCCATCTGCTTCTGACATAAGCGCAAACCTCCTTGTAGAGTAATAAGCAGTACACAGTAACAAGCCGGGCCCTCACCCCGCGGCAATACCGCACAAGGCGAGGCCCCGTCAGCTGTTGCGCTAATCGAAAATCTGGTAGATTGGGGCGCCTTCGCAATCGGCGGGCATGCGCACGCCAAGAAGCCATGCCACCGTCGCAGCAGGATCGGTCTCATGGATAACCCGCTCGGTAACGAAGCCCTTCTTGATGCCTACACCAGCCGCTGCGAACATGGGAGATTGGGTTGTGTGCAAATCGCCGATGCACGTGGAAAGGCCACCGTTGTGCTCGCCGGTGTAGTCGTCGGCCGTGAAGAAAACGATATCGCCGCATTCAGGGCCGCCCAAACCGAAAATATAGGCATCTTTGTTGCGCACCGCCAGCTCGAAGACGCGCATGCCGGTCTTCGGATTCTTCAGCTCGTACATCCTGGTGATGATTTCTTCCTCGAGCTGCCACTTATCCTCGGGTTTTACGATACCCGCAGGATTCCTGCCCTCAAGATTGATGTACACCATGTTCATGCGCGTCATAATGGCCTTGGTTTTGGACCAATCGATGGCCGGAAGGTCGTTGCCGTTCTCGTCTTTTTGAAGAACGGTAAAGCCCCACTCGACCATGCAGTCGCCATTTATCGAGCATCCGGTCTGCGAGTTCAACTCGATAGGAACCACGGACAGACCGTGGTCAGACACGACGATGACCGTCCAACCCTCATCGATGAAGTGCAGCGCACGTCCGATGTAGTAGTCGGCCTGGCGATTGATTTCGCGCAAATAATCAAGGTAGACCTCGCGGTCGAGCGCATTCTTTGCATACTTGTTCAATGAGCCGTAGAAACGATGGTCCTGCGCATCAACGCTGTGCATATGGCTGAAGACAACTTCGACACCCTTTTCCTCGATCATGTAATCGAGCACATCGGCATGCCATTTAACGATGCGCCACCATGCTTCTTGAGCGCATTTTATAAGCTTGGCATCGTCATCGCCAGCATTGCTCACGGGATAAGGATAACCGACGTTTTCGACAATTTCCTGATAGAGCGAGGTGGGCGACCAGACGCGGTCGTCGTTGATATCCATCGCAGCCGAAATCCAGATGCGCAGCTTGCTGCCATCGGGTTCGATATCGATGAGTTTCATATTGCGGTTTACGGTGTACTTGACATCGTTCTTGATACAGTCATCGATCACGTTCTCGATGAACGTATTCTTCGGGAGAACCGCCACCGGCTCAACATCTTTCTTGGTGCGGTACATGACAACGGTGTCGTACTCACCAGCGTCGTTCTTCGTAATCAGGATGGGACGGCGAATCGTGCCCCTGGACATGAGCACGATAGATTCGAGAGCCCCTTCGGGAACCTCGAGCGCCCAGCCTTCAGGCTCTTTGATGGGGGAGAGGCTCAAATCATAGGGAATTTTGTATGCATCATCGCCGTGCTCGGGTGCCGCAATCTGAACGCGCGTGATTTCGGGTGCCGTCTGCATGAAATGCATGAACTCGTTGTAATTGAAATCAGAGGGATCCTTCGCCTCAAGGTCTGTAATGACGCACATCATGTCACCTTGGCCGACGCCCTGTTTGAACGTCGTCGTAGAAAGCTCGTTCGAGCAGATGGCGAGGTATTCGCCCTCGAGCTGTGCCGTACCCATATTCACGGTTTCGGGCTGTGTTCCATCAATGACGATCAGGTTCTCGTTGTCGCTGGTCGGAGGCCACGACGAGCCGGGCCAGTGAAACACCAGTGTCTTCATGCCGGCTTCAGCCGTCACGTTCCACAACGGTTCTGCTTGGCACAACGTGGAATCAAGCGCGTAACCGAACGTATCCAGTTTCTCGGGGTTTTGGCGGAAGAAGTCGGTAATGCCATGGGTGTAAGGCTGAGCACCCGTGGCAAGCGTGGTCCACATAGGGGGCGTCACCGTAGGATGGCTGCCCAGCATATGCAGATCCGCTCGCGCCGAGCCGATTTCCAGCAGCTTCTTCAGATTAGGCATGATGCCTTCTTTGATATGCTCACAGCACAGATCGGGGTCAAGACCGTCGAGACCGAGGACGAGTACCTTTTTGCTCATGGGTTTTTGCACAATAGCTCCTCTCTCACGAACACAGGCCGGCAGGCTCTCGCCGCAGATAGGGCAACCTGCCCCGATATACCTGCATGCCAGCTGTGCCGATTCGTTTGTGGAGGATTCGCGCGTATCCCTTTGCGCCAATTATCGAAAAAGACGGCCCCGAAATGAAGCACGCCTTCCTTGAGTTTTAACCGCACGGCTTTAAATAATTCTTGTAATGCCTGTTCAAACGAATAAAACTTCTTTATTATTAACAAGTGATTTTCAAAATGCGGCTTTTGGAGGAGTGCCGTGCATTTCGAGCAGTTCGAATATCTGCGCGCGATCGCTGCGTATGGATCGATGAGCATCGCTGGCGAACAATTGCACGTGAGCCCTCAAGCCATTAGCCTCGCCATGAAAAAACTTGAAAAGGAACTCGGCTTTCCCCTCCTCATTCGCACTTCCCAGGGATCGCAACTGTCTCCCTATGGCAAGGAGGTTGCCGATTTTGCCGATTACTTCTTGAGCAACTGGAGTGCCCTTATCGCGAAACTTCGCGCAAAGAGCGCTCTGCGCGAGGATGAAACAACGCTGAACATCCATTTATCGAGCATCCTGGATATCCCTATCTTCGTCGACCATCTCAAGACCTCTATTCCGTTTGGCAACGTCAGCATCATAAGCCAGCCCAGCATCGAGCGAATAGTCGAAAGCGTTGAGGGCGACCTCGGCTCGATTGGCATCTTTTTGGCCGAACGTTCGAAGATCGAAAACATCTCTACCTCGTGCATAGTAAAAATAGCCCGCGACTATCACTATGCGATCAGACTCAACAAAAGAAACCCTCTGACGCAGATAAAAAACTTCGGATTTAGCAAGTTATCTGGCCAAACCATTCTTGTGAACAACAAGAAGGGCTCTGCGGATAACGTTATGGAGCCCATCATCGAGCGCCTTTCGCTCGACAGATTCAATACCATTTACTACAACGTGCCAGGACAGTACGCTGAAGAGGTCATTCTTGCGAACAAGGGCATCCTCATGACCCTTTCCGCTGGTCGTCCGCGAAATTCGACGGAAGACCTGCTCGTTGACAAGAATCTCATGATAAGCGAGTACGTAATAGGGTCGAACGAGACGACGGTCGACCTTGTCTGCATGGCAGTTTCTTCGTATTGATTAAGTTTCGCTGATATTCGACGCCAGAACACACGTCAACCATATAAGGCCGGGGCGAAATGCACAGGATAGAGACACCTGCGATAATCGCAGGATCATGGCAATACGGAATCAAGCAACTACCGCGGAGCGCCGCGATGCACTCGCTAAAGCATCGAAAAAAGCTTGACCTTTAGCCCTCTAAACCAAGACCGACGTGTTCGGCCCTTCCGCTTTACTTGCTCTCTTTGCCCATGAACTTCTTGAGTTTGTTGATGGTCTGCTCTGAAAGAGCATGCTTCATCTTGTGCGCCTCCTCAGCGGCAAACTCAGCTGCCAAACCCAATTATTCCACCAGAAAACGCTGCGCAGCCATATAGCAATCGTGCAAGCGCTTACCATTGTTTTACCCTTGCGCGTCAACTGGATTGGACCGTAGCGAAAACGGGCGACATGCTCCTCTTCCTCAAGAAGAGCAAGGGCTTTATTGACGCTGGACTTGATCACCTTGAGCGCGCGAGCGACATCAACCGAGCGAACAGCATCTGTTCCGTTATCGAATTCGGTTCAACACAAAGTCCGCCCCGTCGCAATGACGAGACGGACTTTTACATTACACGCGGGGTGCACAAATTAAGCGCTTTCAAGCATTACATCGCATGCGCTCACGCCACGCGGAACAGCACCTTAGCCAAGCACTGCAAAAGCACTTTAACCAAGCGTGGCCAACAGGAGCTTGATCAGCGGGTAACCGACGAAGACGTAGGAAGCCCAGGTAATCAGGCACATCGGCAAACCGATGGAGAGAATGTCCTTCGTAGTGTAGATTTCCTTGTTACCGTGCATCATGCCAGCGTGCGGCGAGGCGGCCGGGGTGAGCATGGCGACGAACACCATGAGCACGACGCCCATAGCGAGCGGAGCCGCGTCAATGCCCATCTGCTCGGAGAAGCCGATGACGACGGGCAGCAGAACGACGGCCATGGCGGCGTTGTTTGCGAAGTTCGTGATGATGAGCGCCACAAGCAGCATGATGGCCACGAACACCAACTCGGGCTGACCGCCCAGGATGGGGTTGAGCACCTGCACGAGCCAAGCGGAAACACCGATAGTGGGCTTCGAGAGCATGCCAGCTGCGTACACGGCGGCAGCGATCATGAAGAAGATGCCCCAGTTGAACTGCTTGTAGGCAACTTCCTTGAAGTTGAGCACCGGCCTGCCGTCAACGCGCATGATCAGGAAGACGACGACGAAGAACGCGGTTACGCCCAGCGGCTTCGCGTAGTTGAGCGCATCGCAGATCGGGTTGCCGGACACGAAGCCGGGAACCAACAGGCAAATCAGGTACACGGGGATCATGATGAGATAGATCTTCTGGACCTTGTTCATCGGAGGCAGCTGGAACTGCGAACCAACGATCTCGGGATCGATGCTCTTCAGCTTGGAGAGGTCGACGCGCAGCACGAACTTGATGCCCAGCAGGTAAATGGTAAGCACAAACGTGGACATGATAAGGTCGGTGAGCATGTAGGGCAGGTAGGGGATCATCGCACCGGTGATCTTGGTGTAAGCCGACAGCGGAGCGAGCGGGGCACCCTTGAAGGGCAGGAACGGCTGCATGAGGGTGATGGCCAGGAACATGCCAACGAAGAAGAATGCCCAGATTTTATCCTTGCGGGTGACACCAAGGATTTCCATGGTGCGCGTCGCGATGGGCCACATGAGGATAAGTGCAATGAAAACGCTGATGAAGGCAGACAAGACTGCGCATGCCGCAAAGAACACGGCCATGAAGATGATCGGGCGGCCTTTGAAGATCTTGCGCGTGAGGAAGAAACGCGCGATGTAGTTGGTGCAGCCGGCGGAGTCAACAGCACCGAACAGCACCATGGCCAACAGAACCAAGATGACAACATCGTAGCCGATGGCCTGTTTCCAAACCTCAACTGCGCCCGCGTCGCCACCAAGGCCGAGCTGCGCGAGCATTGCGAGACCCAGCATCGACGGCCACAGCGTATCGAGCGTTGACCACGCATAGACCATCATCAGGAATACGCCGACGACCTTCATACCCAAAGGCGTAATGGGCTCGGGATTGGGAAGGAAGAAGAATAGCACCATGAGGCCGAGGCTGATGGCCACATGGACCCAGTACATAGTCTGTTTCTTTTTCTCAGCAGACATTTTGTCTCCTAAACAGTTCGAACGTCATATGATGTTCTTCATGGCACGATCAACCGTTCGTTCAAAAGCGTGCTGCAATGCGCACCCCGAATAAATGCACGCCTGTTCGGGCCATGAGACAACGTGAACCTGAGCCCTGGCCAAAACACAGGGCTGCAAGCGCAAATAGATTTCGGAATTCGGGAAGGAAAGCGCGTTGCGCTGGGCGAACGCGCTGTCCCAAGAATCAAGTATTACTCCAGGTCGGTCACGCACTCAGCGAGCACGGTGTTGTAGGCGTTAGCGCCCTCGACGGTGACGGTGTTGGTCTCGTAGTCGGAAGCGAACGCACCGGGCATCTGGAACTGGGTGATATCGGCGCGAGGAATGGCGACCTCCTCGGGCTTCGGAAGCTGCGGCACCCACTCGTAGGGGATACGATAGCAACGATACAGCAGGCCCATGCCGGCCTCGGGATACACGTACTCCCAAACCAGCTCGTTGTCGGCGGGGTACTCGCGCAGGATGTTGGAGCAGCCCTCGCAGATGACGGTGTTGCCGTTGGGCAGGCGCTGCGCGTCGGACGTGAGCGGGCTGTAGAAGTAGTTGCCGTTGAAGTTGAAGCCGCCGCCGGTGCCGCGCGGCTCACCGTCGCACTCCCACACGATTTCGAGCGTGGTGGGGTCGAACTGGACGACGCGCGACGAGCCGCGGCGGGTGACCTTCAGGCCCGTGGGCGAGAACTGGTTGGGGGCGCCGTAGCCGGCCCAGCCGCCGTTGTCGTAGACCATGATGTTGCCCTCGCCCGGCAGACCCTTGGGGATCATGTGGGTGTGATGCGGGCCGACGATGGTGCCGAAGCGGCGGAGTTCCTTGGTGGCGGTGAAGTCGGGGCCCACCTGCCACACCACGTGGCCGGTCTCGTGCGAGATGATCCACATGATGTTGGACTCGCGGGAGTCCATGATGACGTTGTCGGGGTTGAAGCGCTCGTCGCCGGCGTCGAACCACTTGTTGGGGCCCAAATACGATGCGCAGTTGATGTGCATGATGTCGCCCTGGCCCTCGGGACCGCAGTGCTGGGTGTTGGGGTTGCGGAACATGGCGTTCTTCTGCAGCTCGGTGAAGCCGAACTCGTCGAGGTGGTCGACAACGCTCCACTCCC
>JAZQAV010000091.1:0-1585 GCA_045545435.1 Eggerthellaceae bacterium
GCCTTGCGGCTATTATCAACCATTATCATATTTCTACCTATATACCAATATTTCAAAGTTCTCTTTGCCTTGCGGCTGGGTGCCTGGGGTGGGGTCGCCCCCGTGGTGTGGCTTACAGTGCTGCCGCCCTCTGCGGCTCCCCAGGCTGCAACGATACGATAATGAAACCTCAATCACACCGCACTGTTGCTTCTATGGGTTAAATGCTCCCGTCATTCTGCCTTGCCCCACGGCGGCGGCAACGGTATGTGTTCGCGCCTGGCATACTCCAATAGCTCGTTGGGGCTGTCGAATGGTATTATTTCGTATGGGGTGAGGTGTACCAGTCGAATTGTGCCGGTTCTGTAGTTGGTGGTGATATCCCATTCACGCGGCTTATCCCACACGTCGGCGGCATCAACGCCGTAACGCTTAAACACCTCTTCCACTTTGGCAATCTGCGCCACGGTGAACGGCTTGCCGCCGTTCAAGCACAACGCCCATGTGTTACGGTTGTTGATGCTCATGGCACGCATTAGTTCATCTTTGGCAAACGGCATATCTACCGGCCTTACGCGCTCCCAGCCTTTGCGGAAACTGCGAACCTCTCCGTTTCTTGCTTTACTCATAAGTTATTCGGTAAAAAGTCCTTGAATAGATTTCCCAACTCCTTTGCGCTGCCCGTTAGTACGTCGTAACCTTTGCTTTCCACGGCGGCGGCGTATTCAGCACCGCAAACCACAACCGCCACAATGCAGTCGTTGAACTTTCCGGCAATCTCATTGGCAAGGTTTCTGCCAGTGGCTTGCCCTTGCGGTGCTTTTTCACCTGCATTGGCCTTTTCTGTGCCGCTGAAATCCTCTTGTATCAGCTGCCCTCTGTTGTATATGGCAAAGCCTATCGAGGAACGCAAATATGCCGTTTGGTCAATGTAGTTGGGTTGGTGAGGCTTGCCTATCATGTCTATCGGCGGCGATGGCAACAAGCGTGCCGCTTTCACGGTCTCGCGGCACGCTATTTCCAAAGCATTAATAACACCGGCGATGGTAAGTTCCACTTGGTCGGTCGCCTCTTGTATTATCTTGTCGAGGTCGAAATTGGCAACTATGTTAAATCCGTCGCTCATGGCATTATCATTTGGGGGTTAGTCCTCGTCGGGTTCGTTTCCGCGTGTCGGTTCAACCTCGCGGCGGCCACCGGCGGCGGTCTCGGTGTCATCGTCCTTGCTGTCAACCCAGCGCATCGAGGCTCCCTTTACGGCGGCAAAAATATCGTCCGAGGGGCGGTAGCTCACCGTGGCCGTGAGGTTGGCAAGGGTCTGTTCCTCTTCGGTCTTCGTCCACTTGCCGCTTACGGTGGGGTACAGCTTGCCCAGCGGGCCGAGGTCAACAATCATTCCGGCTTTCAGCGCGTCGGCTGCTGCCTCACAAAACAGCGTGCTTGCGGTGTTAATCTCGGCGTGGTGCATCGTGGTGTTTCGTCCGGCCATTTTGCACAACTCGGCAAAGTCGGCGGTTCCGTTGGTCACTACTCGGCTGGCATAGCCTTTCGCCTTGTTCTTCGGGTTGAACTGTACAACCTTTTTGAAGTCGGATCGTAGCCATGT
>JAZQAV010000092.1:0-4378 GCA_045545435.1 Eggerthellaceae bacterium
TATGTTAAATGCAAGCTATAACCTTGCACTTAGAAATGTTCGTGCATATATTCCGGAATATCCAGTTGGAACAGCAGCTGAATGTGCAGATATGATTCACGAATTCCTTCCAGTTGCAAGAGCAATCGTTGCTTGCTTCGAACCTGCTGCCACCAAACACCGCGCTTTCTGACGTGTTCTTCATGCGCAGTGGAGAAGACGGCGCCTGGCGCACCATTCGCACACGCTATCCTCGCGAACGCATATTGCACATTGGGCACGGCATACCAAAGGAATGCGTTCTGCCGCGCTATTACCACGTTGACACCTACCGCATGTTGTTCGGCGCATCTCCCAAAAAGACAACCGCACGTTCTCCCGAGGCTTCCATTAGGCTTGCCACCTTACATCCCGCGTTGCTGAAGGAAAAGCTCTACCGCGCCATTGACGATGCCGAACTTGTCTCCTTCGACATATTCGATACGCTGCTCATTCGCACAACCATCTTTCCCGATGAAGTGTTTCGCCTTGTTGAAGCTCGTGCGCAAAAGACCGGTATCGCCGCTGAAGGGTTTGCTCGTGCGCGGCTGCAAGCGCAAACGCTCATGTCCAATCCGCGGTTGGTAGATATCTATACCGCAGTTAAAGAGCTCATGGGAATTGAAGCGGACATATGCAAGCGCCTTATGCAGCTTGAGCTTGAAGTAGAAAACAATGTCGTGTGCGCCCGTGAAGCTGTTCGAGAAGCTTTTTATTATGCACGTGCGCACCATAAGCGTGTGTTCTTGCTGTCGGACATGTATCTGCCGAAGGATACTCTTAAGCAAATGCTCGCAGACAACGGAATAACGGGATATGAGCAACTCGTCGTGTCGTGCGAAGAACGTCTTTTGAAATCCGAAGGTTTATTCGAGCTGCTTGTTGCCACCGGTGTCTCGCCGAAACGCATCGTCCACATTGGAAACAGCATTGAAGACGACATATACCCCGCACAAGAACGTGGTTTCAAAACGGTTCTTGTTCCCTCGCCTTGCGACCTTGCCCGAGCTTGCGGCATTGACGTCAACAACCTGCGTTCTAACGCCCAGGCGGCAACTTCGGTAGTACTTGAATTCGCAAACCCATTCGAAACGCGAAAGATTTCAATTGCACCAACCAAATCGCAGGAGCAAAAGATGGCGCGAACCGATGCACGGCAAGATAGCGAAACCCCCTTCGAAAACAAGACTTCCGTAGCGGTTGCCCGTTTCGATGAGAGCGTACCCGTTGAGCTGCGACGTGCGCTGTTGGCCTGGTACCCATTCCCCCGCGGAAACCGCGCGCTGTTCCTTGGCAGCGACAGCGAAGCTTTCATAGAACTGTTGAGTGCTCAGTATGCAACCGTAGATACCGCGTTTGACGCCCAAGCAACCTATTCCTGTATCGTCGTGCTTGATCCTTTGGTCGAAAACAATACGCTGAAGATACTGTTCGACCGGCTGCATCGTTCGCTTGCGCCCCAAGGTGTGCTCTTGGTGGGCAGTCGCAACAAATGGGGAATCAAATACCTGGTAGGCGGCCTTGACGAGGTAGTTTGCGAGCCGTTTTCCGCACTCGATGCACACACCGCCTCCACGTGCGCTCCGCAAACTGTTTTGCATGGCACGAAAGAAATGCAGACGCTATTGCGAGATGCGGGCTGGAACTGGGTGAAAACCTACAGCATCATGCCCGACCCCAGTTTCGCACAGGCGGTGTACACCGATGAAAGCAACGTACAAACAGGCATTCGCGATCGCGTGCTGCCGTTCGACTCGAAGCGCAGCCCCCTTGTTGCGCAAGAGAGCGACACGTATGACTCATTGGTGCATGAAGGGCTGCTGAGCGCATTAGCGTCATACCATCTATACGAATGCTCCGACAACGATCCGCTTGAAAAGCAGATATCAAGCGTAGCTCTCTCGTTTGACCGCGGCCCTAAACGCGCTTTTATAACCACGCTGTACACCGATAACACCGTGAGCAAACAACCGGCAACTGACAAGGGCATCCCTGCTCTTAACAACCTGTACGACAACGGCGAGAAGCTGCGCAAACGCGGTATTCCCGTTGTTCAACAGCACCTAAACGGCCAGGTGCTCGATATGCCCTTGATCGATGCACAGTCAATGCTTTCGTATCTCGAAGAAGCCGCCCGAAACGATGATTCCACATCGGTGCTTTCGGCTTTTAAGACTCTCTACGATGACGTGCTTAGCTCGTCGGAAGCAGGTACGGTTACCGACGAACTTCTTGAGCAGTGGGGTGTCCGCGAAGAGGAATTGGGACCCATTCTGAGCACAGGGTATATCGATATGGTCCCCTACAACGCCTTTTGGGTTGACGGTCGGCCCTTGTATTTTGACCAAGAGTTTACGGTTGAAAACTGTCCCGCCGCATACGTGCTGTTCCGCGCTATTCATTACGCCTACATCGACATACCAACGCTTGAAGAATTCATTTCCGTGGAAACACTGAAGCGCACCTTTGGGTTGACGCAGGCATGGAACAGCTTCGCTCAAGCAGAAGAGGCGTTTGTGAACGATGTTCGCAATCGGAGTGCGTATGCGAAATTGCTTGCAAGAACACATCACGACGATGAAGACATTCGCGCAAGAAGGCGCGTCCTTATGGACACCGTGACCACAGGCGCCCAACAAAGTCGCACGAGCGACGTCGAGAGCGAGCCGCCGTATGGCGTGGGCTTGCTTATGGGCGTGTTCGACTTGTTCCATATCGGACATCTGCGCCTTATTAGGCGCGCTAAACAGCGTTGTCGATTCTTGCGCGTGGGCGTGCTCAGCGACAAGCTCGTTTACGAATACAAGCAGATACACCCCACCATTCCGCAAAACCAGCGAATGGAGATCGTGGGAGCAATTGCAGAGGTCGACGAAGTCGTACTGATCGAAGACAACCCTTCGCGCATCATGGAGTGGGATCGACGCCCCTTCGACTGCTTCTTCTCGGGTGACGATTACGCCGGCAACGAGTACTGGATGAACGAAAAGAGAGAGCTCGAAAAGCGTGGATCAACCATCGAGTTCTTCCCCTACACCCAAGAGCAAAGCTCTACGAGCATCCGCCGGTCGTTCGGCTAACGCACTCCTTAACCTTCAGCAAACTGTTCGCACGTAAAAGCGGGGGCGCCTGCATCCCCGCTTTTACTCATCGACAAGCGCATCGCGATACGATCGGTTTGCGTCATAGGTAATGGGCCGCTTATCGGAAAACTCTGCCGCTGTGGGGACAATCTCCCAACCTGTCCCGTAGTAGTTTGTGAGCCATTCCTGCGCATTGCGCGGTACCGGTATGTCCGTGTTTTCAAAAGGAATTCGTTGAGCTGCGCAAACATCATCAAGATCGAAGCGAACCCCTTGATTGGCGCCCAAATAGTTGCCGGCGAAAATGGTGAGTTTACCCGTTTTGCGAACGCCCATGCAGGCTTTGCGCAATTGCTGGCACAACTTCTCGCGCGATAGCTTATCACCCAGCGCATAGTACGCACTCACTTTGTACGGATCGCTGTCCCACAGGCGAAATACGCCATATGTTTTCGAGTACAGGGCGCGTTGCCAAATGCGAACCAGCTTCCTTCGGCGCAACGTCGCCTCTTGGTCAAGCGGACAGTTGTCAAGCGGCATGATATCCATCCATATGCCTTGATTCGAATGGCGATTCTCGTATCCCTTTTCAAGTGCCATAGTGGACGAATCCCGCAGCTTCGCATACCCGCCGTAAAAGCACAACGGATCGTTTTCGGGCGTCTGCAAAAACAGCGGCTCAGGGAAAACCCCCTGCGCTGCCAGGCTTACCAATTTGTCGTAGTCTTCCCGAGGCATGGCTACATCCAAATCATTATCCCACGGAATAAAGCCACCGTGCCGTACCGCGCCTAACAAGGTGCCATGGGTAGCGATGTATCTTAGATCAAAGGTTTTGCACACCTCGTCGAACGCGGTCAACAAACCCAAAAGCACGCCGCGAACCGTGCGCGTTCCGCCTGCACCCTCGTTTTGGCACGCAGCCCCAATGAGCGATGCCGTTTTAGAAGTGCCATCCACGCGCAAAGCAGCATTTGGCGTAAGCGTGTCCCCCGCATGCAAAGCTGTGTTAGCTGCAAAAGCTCCCTCCGCACCCAGCGCCGCGTTTGGTGCAAGCGTAAACGAATCGGACGGTTTGCCCGCAAGCGATTCAAACAAATCCTTGGAAAGCTTGCTGGTACCCTGCCAGTCGTCGTACAAATTGAGCCGATCGGTTTCGCACGCGTCCAGCATGACCATGAGCTCGTTCACAAACGAGTGGTCAACAACATCGCCTTGCTGGTACCAATGAGAAAAGTATTCCTGCGCAAATTCGTACACGCCTACGTGCACAAGCC
>JAZQAV010000093.1:0-5196 GCA_045545435.1 Eggerthellaceae bacterium
CGCTTTCGTGCGCTTGGTGGGTTTGGAAACATGCAGCAAATCGAAAGAAGGAAGCACAAAGCCCTCATCAGCGGTGTTATTTGCATCCTTGTTGCTCTTTGCGGCTTTTGCGGAAGGCGTTTGCCTGCTAGGGAGCTTAATGGTTTCTTGAGCGTGCTCGGTAGCCTCGGGGCGCTCCTGCTTGCCAAGTTTGCGCGTGAGCATTTGCGTTTGCTGGGCCGCATCGGCCGAATTGGCACGGGGCGTTTGAAGGCGTGCCGTGGGCATCGGTTCTGGTTGCTCATGAGCACTGGTGCGCACAATGCGTTGCGTTGGTGCTTCTGAGGCATGCCGCGCGCGACTTCTGGATTGGCTTTCATGCATCCCGCGGTCTTCGCTGGCATACGGATCTACGCCCAGCACGCCAAGTTGCTCCTCTTCGCGCAGAGCACGCTGATGAGCACGTTCTTGAATGGCGCGAGCAAGCTTGCTTACCGAGAACCCAATAACTACCAATCCGATGGCAATAACGCCAACCCATACTACCACCGACACGGCAAGGCCCATGAGCGAGAGCCCCACATAGGCAAACCCTGCACCCAGATACCCTCCGCGCGAGGTGAGCTGCTGGTGGCTAAACAGCGCGCTGGGAACCGTGGTTTCGCTTGGTCCATATGGCGTGAACAGGGCGAACAAAACCAAGATGGCCACGAATATAAGCGTGAGGCCAATGGCGAATCGTGCGGGCATGCGCTCTTGTTCGAATTTTGCAACAAAGCTGATGCCGATAATCATAAGCAAGAACGGCAAAATGTATGCGCCGATACCCAAGAACAGCTTCAGCGATGTGGAGACGAACGTTGAAACAACGCCGTTGGAGGGCACCAAGATAATAAGCAGAAGCGCAATTGCGGCAACCACGAATATGATGCCCGCAATGGTACGACGCCCCTCGTCACTGACGATGGGTTCACGCTGAGCAACTTGAGGGCTTCCTGAAGCCGCATGTGCTCTCCTCACCTGCTTTTCAGCGGGTGAAGCTGCTTTTGAAGATTTAGCCGCCGACGCTTTTGATCCTGCGGCTTTGCTAGAGCGCGCCTTGCTTCCGGAGCTTTTCGCCGCCGAAGCACGCGCTTGCGAGCCGGTTTGAGATCGAGCCACCGATGCTCCTTTTGTACTGCGTTTTACTACTGCGTTTAAAGTTGGTGTTGGCGTGCGTGCGAATGCGCTGAGCATAGGCGCACACACGCCTTATATTATAGCTTAAACAGCGATTATACTCATTATCGTCATAGGACGTTGACGAATGCGGTCCCATAGCAAGTTGCGCATGGCATCGCGCCCCAGCTTTTTGAGTGCCTGCTCGTTGGCATCGTTTTCGAGGCCCTTGTTCAGCGCGCTTTCAATGGCGGACCGTATTTCCTCGGTGACGGTTTCGTCGTCGCCTCCGGTTATGCCGTGGACTTCCAGGGAAACCGAACCCACGATGCGGCGGCTGGTAAACGAAATGGCCGCAGTGGCGACGGCGAATCCCTGGGCGCCCAGCGAAACGCGCTCGTCAAGAATCTCTTGCGACGTGTCGCCCACCGAAAGGCCGTCCACGTACACAACGCCGCTTTGCACTTTGTCGCCAAGATGCGCGCCATTGTGGTCAACCACCAACGACTCACCGTTTTCCATGATGAAGATGTTTTCCGGGGCAACACCTGTTTGGGCGGCAAGGCGCGCGTGGGCCCGCAGGTGCATGGCCTCGCCGTGCACGGGCATGAAGGCTTTCGGCTGGACAATGGAGAGCACGAGCTTAAGCTCTTCTGAGCCAGCGTGCCCGGAAACATGAACCATGGCGCGCGACTTATCGTAGACATCCGCCCCTATTTTGGAGAGGAGGTTAACGATGCGCGTGACGGCCTTTTCGTTGCCGGGAACGGGCGTTGCCGAGATGATTACCGTATCGCCCTCTTCGATGGTTACCGTTTT
Source organism: Eggerthellaceae bacterium (assembly GCA_045545435.1). Lineage (GTDB taxonomy): Bacteria > Actinomycetota > Coriobacteriia > Coriobacteriales > Eggerthellaceae > UMGS1502. The sequence goes on from JAZQAV010000093.1 coordinate 1,957, forward strand.
GTGGTAGCCGCCGGCAATGCGCGAAAGAGCGCTTAAGGGCTCGCCTTGCGAACCGGTGCACATCACAACCGTTTTTTCGGGCGGCGTGCTTTTAAGCTCATAGGCGTCTATCAGGTTTTCGTCGGATATGTTCAGGTATCCGAGATTGCGCGCGATATCGGTGTTCTGAATCATCGAGCGGCCCGTCACTACCACCTTGCGGCCATTTTCCACAGCCGCATCGCAAATTTGCTGCATGCGATGGATGTGGCTTGAGAAGGAAGCGATCACAACGCGGCCTTTCGCCTGCGAAATGATGGTTCGAAGCGCCTTCCCCACTTCGGCCTCGGACGGGGTGAAATTATTATTCATGGCGTTGGTGGAGTCTGACATCATCAGGTCTACGCCCAACTCGCCGTAACGCGAAAGCGCTGCGTAATCGGTGAGAACGCCGTCGATGGGAGTTTGGTCCAGTTTGAAGTCGCCGGTGTGCAGCACGTTGCCCGCAGGGCTTTGGATAAACGCGCCTACCGCTCCGGGGATGGAGTGGTTAACCGAGAAGAATTGGATTTTAAAGCACCCAAGTTCGATGGTTTGTCCCGGTTTGATTTCGATGAGCTGAGCACCTTTGATGCGGTGCTCCTTGAATTTGCCTTCGATAAGGCCAAGCGTGAGCTTGGTACCGTAAATGGGTACCGGTACATCCAAATCCTTGTACAAGTACGGCAACGCACCGGTGTGGTCTTCGTGGCCGTGCGTAATGAAAATGCCGCGCAATTGGTGCGCATGCTCAAGGATGTACGTGTAATCGGGCAGAATCAAGTCGATTCCCGGATGATCGTCATCGGGGAACATGAGTCCGGCATCGTCGAGCACGATATCGCCATCGCACTCGAACGCGGTCATATTCTTGCCGATGGCATCAAGACCACCGAGGGGAATTACGCGCAACTGAGATGATGGTGCTTTGTCTTTAACGGGGCGCTTGCGCGTGCGCGGCATAGCGTTTTTGGGCGCTTTCTGAGGGCCTTCCTTGCCTTCCTTGGTAAGTTTGGGGCGCACATGCTCAAGCTTCACGTATTTGAGCGATGAGGATTGATCGGTCCTCTTCTTGTCTTTCTTGCGCTCGTCGTTTTTCGAATTTGCCTTGTTGGCGCCTTTTGCGGCGCTTTTGGGGGATTTATCTTCCATAAGCCTCTTTCAATGACACGCGAAAATGAAAGCCACTTACATGGCTTTCATTTTCGATCATGGTCTCGCTGATGCGAGTATGTTGGTTTGAGCGCCGTATAAGCGATCGCTCTATAGTTTGGCATCGTCAAAGCGATGCGCACGTCCTGAGTTAGTCGGCCAATACGCCCACCTGACGCATGATTTGCGCCAGACGCTGCGATTGCTCGGGGGTGGCGTCAACCAGCGGAAGCCTTACGCCGCCCACAGGGAAACCGATAAGCTTGAGCGCCTCTTTGACCAGGATGGGGTTCGTGGTGTCGAACAGGCCATCCATAAGCGGCAACAGCGCTTTGTTGGCAGCTTCAGCCTCGTCCCATTTGCCCTCTGCGGCAAGGTACACAATTTCGCGCATGCGCTCAGGGGCAACGTTTCCGATGGTGGAGATAACGCCCGCGCCGCCCATCTTCATGATGTCGAGGGTAACCGAGTCGTCACCAGAGTAAACGAAGAAGTTCTCGGGAGCGCCATCGATAATCTGCTTGATTTGCTCCATGTTGCCCGAGGCTTCTTTGATGGCCACGATATTCTCAACATCATGCGCCAGGCGCAGGGTGGTTTCAGCGGTCATGTTGATAACGCACCTTCCCGGAATGTTGTAGAGAATAACGGGAAGGTCAACAGACTGGGCGATTGCCTTAAAGTGCTGGTAAAGGCCTTCTTGCGGCGGTTTGTTGTAATAAGGGACAACGCACATCATGCCATCGACGCCCAGTTTTTCGACGTCTTTGGCGAAGTCGATGGTGTCTTGCGTGCAGTTATCGCCAACATTGGCGATGATTTTTGCGCGGCCGTTAACGGTTTCCACAACCGTTTTGAGCACTTCGATTTTCTGGGGATAGAAAACGGTTGGGCTCTCACCGGTGGTAGCGCACACGGCTAAAGCATCATTGCCCTTGCTTACCAGGCGGTCCGCCAATTCGGCGGTGCGATTGAGGTCTAAGTTGCGCTCGTTGTCAAAGGGCGTGATCATTGCGGTGATCAGGCGTCCGAACAGCGGTTCTGTCATAATATGCTCCTTCGCTTGCATACTTCGTTGATTGTGTTTGTTTAAAGCTGATAAAACGCGTTGACTCTGTTGGATATGTGTTTGGAATTATTGCACCAAATGCGAGGTCATGGGCCTATTCGTGCATGAAGTTCTCTAAACCTACAATGAGGCCCGACTTCCCTTCCACGCTTCTGATGCCTAAAAGAACGCCGGGCATGTAGGAAGTGCGGTCCCACGAGTCGTGTTTGATAGTGAGCGTTTGTCCCATTGAGCCAAAGATTACTTCTTGCGTGGCAACGAAACCCATGGAACGAACCGAGTGAACAGGTACGCCGTCAACCAATGCGCCGCGAGCTCCCTCGGCCCCTGCCAGTTCGGTTTCTTTGCCGGGGGCTTCGCTTGCACGACCACCGCGAGCTGCAGATATCATGCGCGCGGTGTTCATAGCGGTGCCCGACGGAGCATCTTTTTTTCGGGCATGATGGAACTCTATGACCTCCGCTTCGGGGAAATAAGGTGCGGCAGCCTTGGCGAATTGCATCATGAGCACGGCACCAGTGGTGAAATTGGGTGCGTAGAACAAGCAAGCATCGTTTGCGGCGTGAGCAGAAAGGCCTTCGAGGACCTCGGTTGAAAGGCCGGTCGTGCCAACAACGCAGTTAACGCCAGCGGCAAGTGCGATTTCAATGTTGTGGGCAACAACATCAGGCTGGGTGAAATCAACCAAAACGTCAAAGGAGTACTGGTCAAGGGCTTCTTCGAGCGTTGCGAGCACGGGGATATCGTTGGGCTTGCTAAACGGGTCAATCCCGCAAATCACCTCTATATCGTCAGCTGCGGTAACAGCCTCTACCACAGTTGATCCCATGCGACCGTTGCACCCGGCAACTGCTACTTTGATCATAACGCCTCCTTGTACGTTTGATACAGCCGTTTTAGGCATATTGGTTATGGTGCTCATGGTAGCAGCAGATTGTTTCCAATCGAGAAACTGGTATGGCGAATGGTGGAAATGACATAAGCAAAGGCTCGGATTGTAT
>JAZQAV010000094.1:0-35632 GCA_045545435.1 Eggerthellaceae bacterium
TGGATTAGCTCAGAGACACACTTTTTGTCCTATATCCCGCTGTGGCATTGGAGGAAGTCGCGTTGGGCATTCGATTGCGGTGCCGCAATGGGTTGTCGCAACAATGTCAGAAACAGCCTTCGTGCGCGACTACGTCAGAAACGGCCTTCGTGCGCGACTATGTCAGAAACGGCCTCCATGCACGAAGTCCGAAACTTTTGACCTGGGCTTTTGCCGGCTTCATCGTGCACGGAGCCCATTTCGCACCAGTTTTTCCATGCATGAAGGTCATTTCGGACAAATTTAGGCACACCGTGTCAGAAACTGCTTCCATGCACGGCGATTTGCGTCAGAAACTGCCTTCGTGCACGAAGAGATGGCAACGTAGAGCTGGCAAACGGCAAGAAGCTGCACGAAACCGTCTCCGTGCACGCAAATTCACGTCGAAAGCGCCTCCGTGAAAGGGGATTCGCGTCTGAAAGCGTCTTCGTGCACGATAACCGGCGTTCGCTCATGAAGGGCTTGATCTGAGCGGCTTGCAGCCCTGGGCAGCTTACAGTGTCGAGCAGCCTACGACGCCGAGCAGCCTTCGACGTCGAGCGGCTTGCAGCCCTGAGCAGCTTGCAACGCCGAGCAGCTAACATCGCTAACGCAGCTTGCAGCGCCGAGCGGCTTACAGCGTTGATGCAGCTTTTTCGGGTTCGCGCTGCAAACCTGCGTGCTCTTTGCGCGTGAGCACATAGAAGAACGGCGTATCAAGCGCGGCAAGCAAGAATTTCAAGAAGTACTGGCCAACCATCATGGCGCCAAGCTGTGGAAGCATTTCGGCATTGAAGAGCCATCCGAAACCAATGCCGAAGCTGATTCCAATGAAAACCACGGTGTCAATGATTTGCGAGGTCATGGTGGAGGCGTTGTTCCAAATCCAACGCCAACGCGCGCCATTGGCGCCCTTGGCCATAAAGTGGTTCCTGATCTTGTGGAAGATGTACACGTCCCATGATTGCGACAAAAGGTATGCGGTCATGCTGCCGATGACGAACATGACATTTTGGCCAAGCAGCATGTCGTATGCAGTTTGCATAGCAGGGTCAACGGCGGGGAGCACCTGCGTGAATACAATAAGGCACGTTGCAAGAATTTGGCATGCGAATCCGAAGTACACGATGGTTTGGGCCTCTTTGCGCCCCCAGATTTCCCCGACGACATCGGTCATCAGGAAGGTGATGGCGTAGCACAGCGCGGCTCCGGGAAGGGCGATGGTACTACCGAACAGGGGAATACCGGTGGCAATTATCTTGCCGGTGACAACGTTGGAAATAACGAGCGCCACGGCGAACACCATGGCGCAGAGCATAAGATTCTCAGAGGTTCTTTTCATTTTTGGTCCTTAGTATTTTTAAGGTTGGATGTTGCGAACAACCTCCTGCAACGGGCAGGAACCGTTTTGACAATTGTTAGCGTTTGCGTGCGCCTTTCGGGCTTATAGGGCAGCTGCGATAGTTCGTTCATGCGAAGCGGTTACCGCCGTGGCCTTGTGCGCTGTGCCATTTTACGCATAATCAATGGGGTCTTCAACACCGTTCATACGAAATGCGGCTTTGCGATCAAGGCAGGTTGCGCAGGTGCCGCAGGCACGCTCGCCCCCTTCGTAGCACGACCAGGTGAGTTCATAGGGAACGCCCAGTTCAAGACCGCACGCTACCACCTGGGCCTTTGTGTGGTTCACAAACGGTGCTACCAAATGAACGCGTTCATAGGTGCCAATGTTGATGGCACGCCCCATCGATTCGGTAAAGGCGGGGGAGCAGTCGGGATATGCGTTACCCGCAGCATCGTCGGCGTGGGCGCCCAGGTAAATGGCGGTCGCGTCGTCGGGGTACAACGACATGGCCAAAGCCGCGGCGGTTGAAAGAATGAGCCCGTTGCGGAACGGCACATAGGTGTTGACGATGCCATGTTCGTCGCGTTCGATTTGCTTCGCGTAGGAGTCATGCGCAATGGACTGCGTGCTTCCTGCCATCAAAGCGTTGTTGGAATCGGCAAGAATGGCGGACAGGTCGAGCGTTTTGTGGGAAACACCGTAATGGGCTGCAATGGTGTTTGCGCTTTCGAGCTCACGACGGTGTTTTTGGCCGTAGAAAATGCTGACGCTGGTGACGTTTTCGGCGCCAAACTGCTGCACGGCAAGGGCCAGGCACGTGGTGGAGTCAACGCCGCCGCTTGAAAGCACGAGAGCTTTGGTAGTCCCGTCAGGTGCCGATGGGTACACCGGCACCTGCGTTGGGTCTGCCGCACTCGTGTTGGTGCATGCGGCGCCCGTCGGGATACCTGCGTTATCGCGCGCGTTGTCTGTTGCGGCGTTTGTCTGAACGTTGCTCATCGGGCGCCGTCGCCTTTGTCCAAGTCGGAAAGCTGCGCAAACATGCGATCTTGAGCGATTTGCTGGTAGCCGAATTTGGGATTTGCCCAATTGGCAAAGGGGTAGATGCTAATGCCGCCACGCGGGTAGAACATGCCGCGCACCTCGATGTACTTGGGGTCCATGAGGGCAATGAGGTCGTTCATGATGATGTTGGTGACGTCCTCATGGAAGTCGCCATGGTTACGGAAGCTGAATAGGTACAGTTTCAGCGATTTGCTCTCCACCATTTTGATGTTGGGGATGTAGTTGATGTACAGGGTGGCGAAGTCGGGCTGGCCCGTAATGGGGCACAGCGTGGTGAACTCGGGGCAGCGGAAGGTGACCATGTAGTCATGGTCTGCGTGCTTGTTGTCGAAGGTTTCGAGCAGGCTAGGATTGTAGTCGCTGGAATAGCTTACCTGTTTGTTGCCTAAAAGCGTAAGGTTAGCCGCAGAACCATCGGCGCGCGAATCGCTGGTCGAAGCATGCTGCAAGTTGCTATTCATATCTTCCATAAACGGGTCCTTCCGTTGTCGCTTGAAACACTATAGCATGCGCGCAGTTTAAAGAAAGGCGGCATCGTTTTCGCGTGAGGGTTGATTGGATAATTGTTAGCCGCACGCGAACGCGCAATCCGCTTGCACGTGCTCAGTAAAAGCGGAACGCGCAATCCGCTTGCGCCTGCTCGGTAAAAGCGAAACGTGCTGTCTGCATCTTGAATAATGAAACGGCTATGCGTTTGTTCGCTCGTTTAGAACAGGAAACTGAATACGCGTCGAATGGTCTCGCGGTCCTTCTCGGTCGAGCTCTTGTTGTAGCAAAAGCTTAAGGTCAATCGCATGTCGGTGCGAAGGGGGATCGATTGGAAAATATCACCGAAGCTCGGAAGGGTCGAGTAACTGGCTCCAACGGTGACGGCGTGATCGAGAGCGACTTCGCCGAAGAGCACCCTGATATTCGAATAGTTTTGAGTGATATTTACTTTCCCGTGCGATTCAAGAAATTCAAAGACTTCAAGGTTATTGTTATAGCCTTCGGTAAAGCGAGCGTACGGAAGCTTAAGGGCTTCCTTTACGGAAAGCTCCTCTGTGCCGGGAGGAATAAGCTTACTGTCCTTTGCGGTTATAATGCAGGGTTTGGCAGATGAAATACGCTGGTAACGTACGTTTTCGTATGGTTGAACTATGTCTTCGAGCGGCTCTTTTAAGAACCCGATTAGAAATGTGGAAGGTTCTTCGTTAACGCGTTTCAGGCACCAATCGTTCCCGTGATTGTAATCGGGGAGAAAAATGCGGCCCTTTTCGCCGGCCATCGCAGTAGTGACAAGCTGTGTGGAAGTTTGCCAGATTGCACGGGCAAGAAGGAGCGTGATGGGGCTATCTTCTTGGGGGGCATCCGTTCTCTGTTCTCGCTGGTCATCGATGAGCTTTTCCAGCTCTGCACTTTTGTCGAGCAGGTCTTTGGCTCCCATGGCAATTGTTTTGCCCGCTTCGGTAAGGCGGACGCCGCGAAAGGTGCGATCGACCAATTGGACGTTCCACTCTTTTTCGAGCTTGTGCAGCGCTGAACTAATAGTTGAAGGCGAAACGGATAGTGATTCGGCAGCAAGGCTAACTGAGCCGAACTGATACGTTTGATACAGATAGTTCAATGTGTCAAGTTTTAGCATTTGCACCCTGCCATCTGGTGGTTTTAGAGAAATCTGTAATTTCAATATTATTGTAATTAGCCATCTAAGCTTAATAATAATGAAGCTATTGTTCGATTTCGGGGCCATACACTGAAACCATACACAGCAGACGCTCGTAAACGCTTGGCCAGATCGAGCGAATTTGCTGATGATGCCATGGTATTTGGTTAATCTGACGATTTAACAACTAGGGGGTTATTATGGCTTCAGGAAATACTGGTGCAGCTAAGGCTTCATCAGGCAACGCAGTAAAGTACATCCATTTTACGGTGGTTTGCTTGCTGATGATTTCCGGTTTCTTCTTGCCCACAATTGGTCCTATCACCAAGATGGGCATGGAATTGCTGGGTGTATTCTTGGGCTTCTTGTACGGCCTGATCTTTTGCGACATCGTTTGGCCAAGTATTCTTGCCATTGTGATGATGGGCCTCAGCTCGCGTTATGGAAGTGCCCAGGCAGGATTTGATGCGGCATTAACATCCCAGTCCCAAATCATTCCGCTGTTCCTGTACTTCGCCTTCATTTCTGAGTCGAAGTTGCTCGACATCGCTCTTAACTGGTTCCTTACCAGGAAGTTTACTCAAGGAAGGCCCTGGGTTTTCATTTCGCTGCTGTTCTTCGCCCTGGCTTTGCTTGCTACGTGCTTCTCGCTCGTCGTCCTCGTCCTTCTCGTGTTCGATATTTTGATTAAACTATTCGATCGATTAGGTTATACAAAAGAAGACGCCTTCCCCACGTATATGCTGTTCGGCGTTGGACTTTTCGGCGGCATGGGCAGCTTGCTGCTTCCGTTCATGCCCTATGCCGTAGTCATTAAAATGCTGGTAGCAACCTGCATGGGCGGATATGCTCTCGAATTGTGGCAGTGGCTTTTGGTTGTCGACTTGCCCATGATTCTTATCTTCATCCTGTACATCGTGTTGGGCAGATTCGTTTTGAAAATTGACACGACTAAGCTCCTTGAGGGCTCCAGCGTCTTGTCCGAATTGGTGGCAGAGCAGTCTTCTAAGAAGTTCACCTTTACGCAGAAGTGGGCTCTGGGCACGCTCATCGTGTTCTTTGTTGTGAATATTTCTATGGCAATTTGGCCTAATGGTCCTTTGACCATCGTTGGTCTCTCCGGCATTTGCCTCCTCCTTATCGTTTCCATTTTGGTGGTTCGCAAAGCTTCTGGCGAAGCCATGATGACCATCGATACGTTGGGCAGGGGCGTAAACTGGGGAATGCTGTTCATGCTGTTGGCGATTTTGTCCCTCTCGAACGTTCTCGTAGCAGCGGGCACCGGAATCGTGCAGGCGATCGCGATGGTTGTCGTACCGCTTCTGAGGGGAGTGCCTCCAATCGTTCTGGTCATCGCGCTCTGCATTGCCGTTGTTTTATTCAGCCAGGTAACCATGAACATGGTTCTCATGATGGCTCTTGGCCCTATCGTGACCCCCATTTTCATCGCTCTTGGATACAATCCGATCTCGGCAATTATGGCCATCGTCGTTGCTGCCCAGCTTGCCTTCTTGGCTCCGACCGGCTGCATGCAAGCGGCATTGGTTTACTCGCAAGTTGATTGGGTTAAGAAGCCGACTATGATGAAAATAGCGCTACCTTGGACAATTCTTTCGGTAGTCGTTGTAATTATCTGCACGCTCTTTGTTCCGAATATCGTCTATCCAATGTAAGCGTCATCAGCTGATTACCAAGCAAACGAACGTAACGGGTCCCGTCCGAATTGGGCGGGACCCGTTTGTTGTTGGTACGCATCAAGAAAGCGCGTCGCGGTTGCTCGTTTAGAAAAGGAAGCCGAAAACGCGCCGGATAGTTTCGCGATCCTCCTTTGAGGAGGCCTTATTGTAGCAGTGCACCAACGTTAGCTGCATGTCGGTGCGAATGGGGATGTATTGGAAATGTTTGAAAAACTCGGTGTCTCCCAAAGCGCCGCAACCAACGGTTACCGCGTGATCAAGTCCTACCTCTCCAAAAAGAACCTGGATGCTCGAGAAGTTATCAACAATGTTCACTTTTCCGTAGGATTCGAGCATTTCGAAAACCTCAAGGTTGTTGCTATAGCCTTCGGTAAAGCGGGCAAAGGGCAGCTTTGCGGCCTCCTCTGGAGCTAGTTCGCGGGTGCCTTTTTCTATCAACGTGCTGTCTTTAGCTGCGATAATGTAGGGCTTGCCGGATGAAAGGCGTCGATAGCCAATGTTTTCGTACTTGCCCATGGCGTATTCGAAGGGCTCTTTAAAGTAGCTGATGAGCATGGTGCCTTGTTCTTCGTTGACGCGCTTCAGGCATTTTTCGTTTCCGAAATTAAAGTCGGGCAACTGTATTCGGCGTTTTTCTTTTTGTAAGGCTGCGAGTACGCTTTTTGTTGACGTTTGCCATATCGCGCGCGCAAGAAGGACGGTAATGGGTTCGTTTGACGCCGCTTCTTCACCGCCGCCGCGCTCCTCGTTGATGATGGCTTCGATCTCGTCGCTTTTTTCCAGCAGGTCTTTTGCTGCTGCAGCAATTCTTTCGCCAGCTGGCGCGAACCGGATTCCGCGATACGTTCGGTCAAGAAGCTGTATGCCCCACTCCTTTTCGAGCTTATGCAGCGAGGCGCTGATGGTGGAAGGGGCTACGGGAATGGATTCGGCGGCAAGGCGGATAGAACCGAATCGGTATGTTTGATAGAGGTAGTTGAGAGCATCTAATTTAAGCATGTGGCTCCCTGTCGAACGAACTTGCAAATATAAGATTGCAGAAATCGAATTTGCTGCCATCAACATTAAAGATGTTATTCCGATATTGTAATCACTGTGTCTTACGTTTCGGTTATACGTTTCGCTTCCGTTTAAAAAACTACGTTTCTAAAGCGTGAGGTCCGGAAGGCGAAAGCAGCATGACTGAAAGGAATACTATGGATTGCAGGATTACTCCCATTGAGCCCGAAGAATTCCCCGAGCCCATGAAAGAGCACCTGGGCGGATGGACTGAGCTGCACTTCAATCGCGTTCTTATGCGCAGCCCTCAGCTGTTCAAAGCGTTTTCGCCGTTTTTGGGCCGTGCCGTTCCGAATACGTCGTTGCCCTCAATTGATCGTCAGGTTCTTATTCTGCGCACATGCGCTTTGACGGGCGAAAAGTATGAAGCTACGCATCATATTGAGATTTCCAGGGCAGCTGGTATAACCGACGAGGAAATCGACGCCGCACGCAACGGCGATGATCGTTTGGCAGATGAGTACAAGCCGCTTGCGCGCGCCGCCGAGCAGCTGGTTGATCACTACCGCATTGATGACGATACGTGGGCAATTCTTAAGGAGCGCTACACCGAGGAGCAATTGATGGATATCGTTACCTCGGTAGGGGCATATGTTGTTATGACCATGTACACCGTGGGTCTGGACATTCCCCTGGAAAGCGAAGAGGCCGTAAAGGGTTTCCAGGCTATCAGGCATTATCGATAAGTTATCGGGGCGCATTGATTAATCTACCAGCACGTTTTATCACGGGGCGCAACCGGTTTGAAGTGAACTCCGACAGTTGGACTGGAAACAGACGTTTCCAGTCCAACTTCTTTTAAAGGGATTGAATGCTTCGCGATAGGGCCTTGCATACCTGTCTGCTCGCCTATATAAAGCACCCGGAATGTTGTGGGTGCTTTACTTTTTAACGACAGCAGGGCGGGAATCGCAGGGGCCGTACTTACAACCTTGAGAAAATTGATTTTACTCAAGCAAGCTTGTTCATGTTTTCTTGAGAGCGGCTTATGCGGCCTGTAAAGTTTACGTCACAAAGAGTTTTAAGAAACTCGAAAGACGATTCCTAAGGAGAATTTGAAATGGGCGAGAAACGTGTAATGATGATCGGCCTCGACTCTGCCGATCCCGTACAAGTCAGGCGTCTTATGAACGAGGGCAAGATGCCCAACCTCAAGAAGCTGCTTGACAACGGTGTAGCCAACAAGAGCCTTGCCATGATTGGCGCTCTTCCTAGTGTTACGCCTCCTAACTGGTGCTCCATTGCTACGGGCAACCTTCCGCGTACGCATGGCGTTACCTGCTACCAGAACCAGACGCTTGGCCAGAGCCTCTCTCTCGAAGAGATGAACTGGACCAGCGAGAACGTAACCTCCGACTTCATTTGGGAGGCATTCTCAAAGGCTGGCAAGCGCAGCATTGCTCTGAGCTACTGCGAGGCATGGCCGCCGCGCATCGATGGCGACGAGTACGGCGTGTTCATCGATGGCACCGGCGTTGTTCCCTTCCTGCGCTGCGGCGTTGACTACCAAAAGGTCGTTTCCATGGAAGAGGGCGACTTCCCCATGGAGTTTACCCCGCATGCGGTGAAAAGCGACAACAAGGACTGCATCGTCATGGGCGATCAGTTTGAGGAGATGAAAGCAGCTTCGCAGTCTATCGACACGCGTGGCCAGCAGATTACCTGGGCCGTTCCCGAGGGCGTCGTAATGTTCCCCAGCGGTGTTGAAGACTGGGAGCGCGCTGCCGAGCAGGCCGAAGAGCATCAGGAAGCCTATCGTCCCTCCATCGCCGACCGTCTGCGCACCGCCATCAAAGAGCCTACCAACTGGAAGTTCGATCTTCCCGAGGGCGCCAAGGAAGCCACCATCATCCTGGCCAACGGAACCATTCGCCGTTACGCCGTCCTTTCTGCCTCCGACGGCAAGACCTACGACACCGTTACCATTTACCGCAACAAGCGCACCCCTGAGCCCATGGGCCGCGTGCAGGGCAAGGGTAACTGGTCCGACGACTTCATCTACGACTTCTACACCATTAACGACGAGGATCACAAGGTTGCCTACAAGCTGTACCTGTGCGAGATCGCCGAAGACGGCTCTAACGCTTTGATGTACATCTCGCACACCACCGACCTTGACAACGTTGATTACTTCTATCCGCATGACATGGGCCGCGAGCTCTACGATGCTGTTGGCCCCATGATCCAGTTCGCCTCCGTCGACATCCGCGGCGACCACAAAGAGAACGACAAGCTTGTTTTCGACACCTATGCCGCTGATGGTTGCAAGTGGTTCGCCGACGCATCTCACTGGCTGTTCAAGAAGTACCCGGATTGGCAGCTGTTCTACGTGCACATCCACTCCATCGACAACTTCCAGCACTGGTTCGTGCAGAACACCGTTGAGGGCCGCAGCGACGAGTACGAGTACTATCGTGACCTTATCGACCGCGTGTACATCGAGAACGACAAGTACATCGGCGAGATGATGAAGTACTTGGACGACGACACCGCCATCATCGTTACCTCCGACCATGGCTGCATGCCCCACAGCGAAGGCGACGAGTACGGCGGAATTGGCTCCATCGGCGGCATCTCCACCGAGGTCATGACCAAGATCGGGTGGACCGTTACCAAGCGCGATCCCGAGACCGGCAGGCTCGAGGTTAACTGGAGCAAGACCCGCGCAGTTGCTAAGCGTTCTTCGCACATCTACATCAACCTCAAGGGCCGCGATCCCGAGGGCATCGTGGAGCCGGAAGATTACCATCAGACGGTTCTCGACCTCATCAGCGATCTGTACAACTATCGCAACGCCGACGGCAAGCGCGTCATCGCTCACTGCTTCACGCGTGATGAGATGGAGTACCTGGGCATGGGCGGCATCCACTGCGGCGACATCTTCTATCAGTTGGTGCCCACGTTCAACAACGAGCATGCCAACACGTTCTCGACCGCGCATCATGAGGGCTGGTCAATGCAGAACCTGTGCATCATGGGCGGCGCTGGTCTGAAGAAGGGCGAGCTTATTGACCGCACCATCCGCATTCAGGACATCGTGCCGACCATCTGCCATCTTGCCGACGCGCCGATGCCGGGCAACGTTGAAGGCGGCGTCATCTATCAGGCTCTCGAGGGCTTTGAAGAGACCCCGTACGAGCGTGGCGACGAGTGGGCACTGCCTACTGGCGAGCGCTTGATCAAGTAGTTATACGCTGTTAAGCACCAAGGTAGCTCGCAGGTCGCATTAGATTTGCGAGCTACCCTTTTGTGAGCGAAGGTGATGTAATTGGCTATCATCGAAACAAAGGACTTCTCCGTCAAACAGGGCAACAAGTTCCTGATCGAAGATGTCAATTGGCGTGTTGAGCCAGGTCAGCACTGGGTTGTTTTTGGCGCTAACGGAAGCGGAAAAACAACGCTGCTCAGTGCTGCGTGCGGTTATCGCTCGTATAGCACCGGTTCGCTTGAACTCTTTGACGAACCTGCGACCAAAGAGAACATCGTTGAGCTCAGAAGTCGAATTGGCTTTGTGAGCTCGTCGTACTACGATCGCTTGTTCAGGACTGACAGCGGCTTCGATATTGCGCTGAGCGCGAAATCGGGAGGCGTTGGAAGGCGTCATGATATCGAAGACGAGGACGTGAAACGCGTTCGTGACATCTTCAAAGCCTTGGATATCCAGGCACGTGCCGACTATCCCTTCGAATTGATGTCCCAAGGCCAACGTCAGCGCATTCTGTTTGCGCGCGCACTTATTAAAACTCCCGAGCTTTTGGTTTTAGATGAGCCCCTGAACGGCCTTGACATTATTGGCCGCGATTTCATCTTGAACACGCTGCAGGAGATTGCCGAAACCACAGATGCGAACATTGTGTATGTGACGCACCACGTTGAGGAGATATTGCCGTTCTACACCCATGCGCTTTTGATGCGCGGGGGCAAGATGTTCAAGCAGGGGCCCATTGACGAAGTGTTCACGGACGACGTTATGACTGAGTATTTCGAGCAGCCGGCAACCGCAACGCGCATTAACGGCAAAGTTGACATCAGCATTGGCAAAGAATTGCGCATGGACAGGAGCATTTGGGCTTAACGCAGATAGGAGGCTCATCATGGGCTTGGGAACGTTGGAAGGCAGTCGTGGTCCCGGAAGGGATGAAGCGGAGCTTAAAGAGCGTGCGAAGCATGTTGTCTGCAAGCGCTGTGGCGGCGAGCTGACTCCCAGTTTGGTAATTTACGATTACTACGGTGGCGCCGGAATGGAGCTGTATTGCCCGCATTGCGAGCGTGCCGAATACGGCGTTGAAAAGGAAATCTACGATATGGCTGAATACTATGTCGAAAATTTCCAGTTCAACTATTTCTACGACATGGAAGAGGGCGAAATGAGCGATGAGCTCAATATCGCCAAGGTTGCCGACATGATTACCTGGCAGCTGAAAAGCATTGGCCTCCTTGATAAGGATGGCCTTAAGCATTGCGAACCGGATTACGAGAAGTATCTGGAACGCCGCAGGCGTGGCTAAAAGCTACGGAATAATTCTGCCCTTTCTCTCCCAAATGGAAGCGGCCGCCTTGGGTGGCCGCTTCCGCTATGTGAGGATGAGGCGGCGGTCGTGCCGCTGCTTCGGGTATGCGACGCCGGCATTTTGGGTATACACGATGCCGATGGGACGCGTTTTTCTACCACGAGCCGCTTTGGCGAATGGTTCGCAAAATGCCCTATCGCGTCACATATCTTTTTGTGGTATAAACGCTGCGAACCAGATGGCGAACAGCCAAAACTTCTATTTGATTAGGGGGAATTATGTACAAAAACGTTTTGGTGCCTTACGACGATCCCGATGAGTTGGAGACCGTTCTCAAACATGCTATTGAGCTGGTTGACAGCTGTGACAGCGCGTCCATTACGGTGCTGGCAATCGTTGAGCGCATGGGCCGTTACGACCAGCGCTTCGAGGTAGCTTCCAAAATTGCCGGCATCAACCTTCCCACCAAGGAAGAGGAAGAAAAGCTGGAGTCCGCTTACAAAGAACTGAGCAAGAACTCGGTGCAGGAGAACATCCAGAAGTTCTTCTCGAAGCTTCCGGGCACCATCGATCTGAAGATTGAGGTAGTTGAGGGCAAGGTCGCCGAGCAAATCATCAACTATGCAACCGAGCACAAGATTGAATGCATCGTCATGGCTCGTCGTTTGTGCGGCGCTATCCGCGGAGCGCTCGACAGCGATTTGGCTGCGGTTTTGTGCGGCAGCGGTTTCCCAGTGCTGGTTGTTAAATAGCTTGCGCGCACTGCGTGTGGCAATGCAAAAAGCCTTACAGCTAAAACTTGCGCATATTTAGTAGGTCTAACACGAAATCGTAACAACGTTTTATTAGAATAAGGCCTCCGCCCGAAAAAGTGGCGGAGGCCTTTTACGTTACGTTGTTGATGATGGGGACAGATTCGCTTTCATGCGAACGCTGCGTGTTTTGCTGGAGCTATTCGATTGGTGAAGAGATGAGCGTTTATACACGAATCATGACCTTGGTGTTTGCCGTTGGATTGGGCGGAATTGCGTTGCATCCTGCCGTTGCTTTGGCAGATGACGCGCTTGATGTGGGCGCCGAGAAAAATGCAATCGAGGCAACTGTTGGCGACACAAACGCCACCTCGTTGGAATCTTCTTTTGAAAACAGCCAGAATTCGAGTTCGGATGCGATGCTTTCAGGGGACAGCGAACAGCAGAACAACGTGCCCCTGGCTGATTCTGCGGCTGAGTTCGCCGACCAGCAAACGCAGGCAAACAGCAGCTCGGATGATGCGGCTTCGATGTTGCCCGTTGACGACCCAGCGTTGCGTGGTGAAGGAGCAACTTCAGAGGCCGTAAAAGTGGGAACCTCCAACGAGGCGGATGGCGAGCCGGTTTCTTCGGGGGAAGCAGAGGGCTCAACCGAAATCGAAGCGTCTGCAACAGATGCTGAAGCCGCACCCGCATTAAAAAAAGACACGTTGCAACGTGAGGCACCTCTTTTGTCCGCACCGTCAAAAGGGGGCGCGGGGGCTCCCGGGGCGTCCGTTTCGTATCGCGGCCATGTTGAGAATATAGGCTGGCAAAACTGGGTTTCCGATGGTGAAATGGCTGGTACGAGCGGTCAAGCACTGCGCCTGGAAGCGCTTGAGTTCTCGCTTGACGGTTCGTGCGAAGGGGACATCTTTTGCCAGGCGCACGTTGAGAATATCGGCTGGCAGCGTTTGCAAGGAACCTCGGTTGGTATGGGCATTGCTACGGTTGGCACCCATGGCCAGGCTTTGCGCGTAGAGGCGTTTAAATTTACGCTTGCTGGCGAAATATCGCGTTGGTATGACGTGTTGTACCGTGCCCATGTGGAGAACATCGGATGGCAGGACTGGACTTCTAACGGCGGCATGGCCGGAACCAGCGGGCAGGGATTACGCGTTGAGTCGCTCCAGATAAAGCTGGTAAAGAAAGGATCGCAAACGGCTGCCTCGGACGGCGGTCCTGGTTTGGTTTATGTCGCGCACGTTCAAGATATTGGTTGGGGCGCTCAATTAACTGCGGGTGAAACTGCCGGCACAAGCGGGCAATCGCTGCGCGTGGAGGCGTTAAAGATTTGGCTCGACAAAGCGGCTTGCAATGGCGGCATCTCCTACAGGGCTCATGTTGAGGAAATAGGATGGCAAGACTGGGTTTCAAGTGGCGAGCTTGCCGGTACAACTGGCCAGGCTTTGCGCGTTGAGGCGCTGCAAATAAAGCTTCAGGGAAACATTGCCTCCAATTACGACGTTGTGTACCGTGCTCATGTGCAAGATGTTGGTTGGCAGCCCTGGACTCTCAACGGCGCCACCGCGGGCACGTCGGGTCTTGCGCGACGTGTTGAAGCCGTAAGGGTAGCGCTTGTACCCAAAGGCGTATTCAATGTAGCGGAAGGAGCGTACCTTCTGTCTATTGCGAATGACGTGTCGAAAAATGCATCCTGCAACGACGATGGCACCTTTGGGGTTTCCTCCGACGTTCTGCAAGCAGCACAGAAGTTTTATATACGCGAGGAAAGCCCGAACAACTACTCAATTCAGTCGGTTAAAACGGGTGATTTCTTAACAAATAGCGGCGGGTCGCTTGCCCAGGCTCCCTATGTGGCCAACAGCTCAAATCAGCTTTGGGAAGTCACGTGGGACAAGGGTGCTCATTTTGTTAACAAGGCCACGGGAAGATCCTTGGCATTTTCTGGGAATGCGCTTATTTTGGCAGCGGATGCCCCCAGCAGTTCCGCGCAGCGTCTTTCTGTGAGCGACGTACAGCTTATCGAGAACGGCGTGTACGTTATCAAGAACGCTTCGAGCGGCTTGGTTCTTGATGTGGACGGCGCGAGCTGGAAAAGCGGCGCAAACATTATGGTCTGCTTCCCGAACGGAGGAGGAAACCAGGCTTATTCGGTTTCGGTGCAGCCGTCAGGCGCGTATGTGATCAGTTGCGCAATGACGGGCAAGGTTCTTGATGTCGTGTGCGGTTCGTCGGAAAACGGTACCAACGTGCACCAGTGGGTTCGTGACCCCAATCTTGCGCAGCTTTGGAGGGCGTCTCTTGACCGGGATGGCAATTTTGAGTTTGTAAACACGATCTCTGGCAAGCATCTGACTTCGACGGGGTCGGGCCAAAATGGAGCTAACGTTGTTTCCTCTGACGTGGAGCAAACAATCAATCGAAAATGGGTTCTGGAGCGCACTTCGTATACCCCCGATCCCGTGCTCATGCAGGCGGTCTCGCTTGCTCAATACGAGTGGAGCGACACGGAGTATCTGATTCTTGTAGACCTCACCAACAATCGCACTATCGTGTTCGAGGGCGGCTACGGCAACTGGGAACCCATTCATAACTGGATATGCTCGACGGGCGCTCCTTGGTCGCCGACGGTTCTTGGCGATTATACGGTTGGAATCAGGGGCTTCTCGTTTGATGGCGCATTGGGCGGAACGCCGTACACGTGCTACTATTACACGCAGTTTTACGGCGATTTCCTGTTCCATTCAGTGCCGTATTACCAGGGGACGTGGACCGTCCAGGATCCTGTTTTGGGCGAGTCGGTGTCGCATGGATGCGTGCGTCTTGAAACCGAGAATGCAAAATGGATTTACGACAACATCCCCGATTACACGCACGTGAAAACATACTACTAAAGCGAAGCGCAGGTGCTCTGAATGCGCTTGGATGAAGTGCGCCTCTTGAGCTTCGCTTTCGTGGGTTTGCTATTTCGGCTGCGTTAAACAACCCGATATCAGAAAAGTTATAAGGCGAAAAGGCCTCGCACAATAAGCTTTCGTGCGAGGCCTTTGTTTGCTGCCAGATGGGAGTAGGGCTATCGTGCGAGCTGCTGCAGCCCAGGGTGATGCTGGTCCTTTTCGCTCAAAATGAGTTTCGCAGGCTCAAGCACCTCATCGCCGCTCAGGGCAGGCCATTCGATGCCGATGGCGGGATCGTTCCACATGATGCCGCCCTCATCGTTGGGGTGGTATACGTCATCGCATTTGTAGCAGAACTCAGCGCTGTCCGAAAGAACCAAGAATCCATGGGCAAAACCGCGTGGCACGAAGAACTGGCGTTTGTTTTGAGCGGAGAGCACGACGCCTTCCCATTTGCCGTAGGTGGGGCTTCCCGGGCGCAGATCGACAGCTACGTCGAACACCTCTCCCTGCGTTACGCGCACGAGTTTTGCTTGCGGGTGCTGGATTTGGAAGTGCAGGCCACGCAACACGCCCTTGACCGAAGAGGACTGGTTGTCCTGCACGAAATTGCACGTTATGCCTCCTGCAACGAAGTCCGGCTGTTTGTATGTTTCCATGAAATAGCCGCGTTCGTCCCCGTAAGATTTGACGTCAACAACAATCACGCCTTCAATGGAGCTCTGCGTAAACGTGAAGTTTCCAGAAACAATTTGATTGCCCGTTGCCATACGAACCCTTCCTATTGGCCTTGAGCGGCGTATTTCGCCTCGGTTGCCTTTTTGGCACTTTGCCACCATGCAGGATTGTCGCGGTACCAGTCTATGGTTTGGCGCAGGCCTTCGTCGAAATTGGTATGCTTCGGCATCCAACCTAGTTCGCGACGGAGCTTAGATGAATCAATTGCGTAACGGCGGTCATGGCCGGGACGGTCGCGTACCCAGTCGAAATCTTCTTCGGATTTGCCCATTTGAGCAAGTATGGCGCGCATGACGTCGATATTTGAACGCTCGCCATCGGCGCCAATAAGGTACGTTTCTCCCGTGCGGCCGCGGGTAAGGATTTCCCATACTGCCGAACTGTGGTCTTCGGTGTGAATCCAATCGCGCACGTTGAGGCCATCGCCGTACAGCTTCGGTCGAATGCCGCACAAGATATTGGTGATCTGGCGGGGGATGAATTTCTCGATATGCTGACGCGGCCCGTAGTTGTTTGAGCAGTTCGATATGGTTGCATTTACGCCATAAGTGCGCACCCAGGCGCGCACGAGCATGTCAGATGCAGCCTTGGATGAGCTGTAGGGGCTCGAGGGCCGATAGGGCGTTTCTTCGGTAAAGCGCGCTGGGTCGTCAAGCGCAAGATCGCCGTACACCTCGTCGGTAGAAATATGGTGGAAGCGCACGTTGTGCCTGCGAGCAGCTTCAAGGAGCGTGAAAGTCCCCTGAACGTTCGTTTGGATGAACGGAGCGGGATCGATGATGGAATTGTCGTTGTGCGATTCGGCGGCAAAGTGCACACAGGCGTCGGCTTCGGCAAACAGCTGGTCAACGAGCTTGGCGTCGCAGATATCGCCTATCACGAAGTCCATGCGGTTGGCGGGAATTCCGCTCAGATTGTCGAGGTTACCCGCATAGGTGAGCTTATCAAGAACGGTTATGCGCGCTTCGGTGTTGGTTGCAACCCAATGCGCGAAGTTGCTGCCGATGAATCCAGCGCCACCGGTAATGATGATATGCGTAGGTGCAGACTGCTCAGTCATTTAGTTACCCAGTCTTTCCAAGTTGCTCATGTACGTTGCCAGCGCCTCGCGCCAGGGGCGCATGTGGTCGCCGATGGTTTCGCGCAAATGGGCGTTATCCAGGCTTGAATAGGCTGGCCTGCTTGCCGATTGCGGGAAGCGCCGTTTGTATTCGGCGGAGTCAATAGGCTCGCGTTCACAGATTATGCCCGCGGCGTCCAAAACCGCGCAGGCAAACTCGTACCAGCTGCAGGTGCCGTTATTCGTGCAGTGATACGTGCCGTAGGCTTCGTTTTCTGCAATGCGCAGTATTTCGTACGCCAAGTCGTTAGCGGACGTAGGGTTGCCCAATTGGTCGGAAACAACCGAAACCTTGCCGTGCTCTTTGGCGAGGCGCAGTATCGTTTTTGCGAAATTGCCGCCAACGTATCCGTAGAGCCATGCGGTGCGCACAATAAAGGTGCGCGCGCACGCATCGGAAGCAAGAAGCTCGCCCGCCCATTTCGTTCGGCCATAGGCGGATATAGGCTGCACCTGGTCGTCTTCGGTGCGCGGGGCAGGTTCCGTTCCTGGAAACACGTAGTCAGTGGATACGTGTACCAGCTTTCCACCCGAGAGCTTTTGCGCACGTGCGAGATTGCTTGGCCCAAGTGCGTTAACTTTGAACGCGGCCGCCTCGTTGCGTTCGCAACCGTCTACGTTGGTGAGGGCTGCGCAGTTTATTACCAGGTCGTAGGGGCCGTGCTCGGCGAACCACGCAGCTACCGCATGACCATCGGAAATATCAAGCTCTTCGTAATCGATGTAATCGACGGCGGCGTCTTTGTAAACGTTGGGGAGAGGACCTATTTCTGCCGTCATGGTTTCAAAGCAGCGCCGCAGCTCATTGCCAAGCTGGCCATGAGCGCCGGTGACAAGTATTCTCATCATTGGTCGTAATTCCTTCCGGGAATAATGCGGCCCTCGGCAACTTTGCGCAGGTACGCGCCGTAGTCGCTTTTTGCATAACGTTCTGAGGCTGCAATGAGCGCATCGCGGTCTATCCAGCCGTTTTCGTAGGATATCTCTTCGATTACCGAAACGGGGAGTCCCTGACTGCGCTCGACGGCGCGCACGAATTCCGACGCCTCGAAAAGGCTTTCCATGGTGCCCGTGTCAAGCCAGGCGTAGCCGCGACCAAGGGTTACCACGTTGAGGGTGCCGTCTTCAAGGTACAAGCGATTGAGATCGGTGATCTCCAGCTCGCCGCGAGCTGACGGTTTAATGTGTTTCGCGAATTCGCAGACGCGCGCGTCATAGAAATAAAGGCCGGTAACGGCGTAATTCGATTTGGGATGCGCGGGCTTTTCCTCGATTGACACAACGTTGTAGTCTTCGTCGAACTCGACGACGCCAAAACGTTCGGGATCGTCAACGTGGTAGCCGAATATGGTTGCGCCACTGTTTTCTTGGGCGTTTTGGGCCGCACGCCGCAAGTGGCGGGTGAGTCCGTTCCCGTAAAAGATGTTGTCTCCCAAAACAAGCGCGCAGCTTTCGTTGCCTATGAACTCTTCGCCAATGATGAACGCTTGCGCGAGGCCATCGGGGGAGGGCTGTTCGGCATAGGACAGCGAGATGCCGAATTGCGAGCCATCACCTAACAGGCGTTCGAAATTCGGCAGGTCCACGGGCGTCGATATAACAAGAATGTCGCGGATGCCCGCCATCATCAGCACAGAGAGGGGATAGTAAATCATCGGCTTGTCGTAAACGGGAAGCAGCTGTTTGCTTGTCACGGTGGTAAGCGGGTACAAGCGCGTGCCACTGCCTCCGGCCAGAATTATGCCCTTCATAGCGTTCCTTAAACGTGTCGGCTTTTGGTTGCTGTGTCAATTGTACGTGTCGCGCGAGAAATTAGTTTGCTTGGTTGCCTGATTAAATGCTTTTGCCACATTGCGGCTTTGTTTGTCTTTTGACGGAATGCGGTTGGCTGAATGTCCTATCCCGCTTTCGGAAACGCAAAAGCGATTGCGCCCTTTTTGGAACGCAATCGCTTGAGGGCTGAATAGTATGAGGTGTGCGCCTTGGCAAAGCGGCAGGTCGCACGCTTGATACCGTTATACGCGATAGACGTAGTTTTCTTTGCGCGGAGCCGGTGCGGGAGCTTCCATGTCGGCGTAGCCCAAGATAACGTGGCCGACGCCTTCGTAATCGACGTTGGTGGGCAGGCCCCAATCTGCAAGCATCTGCTTGCCTTCCTCGGTTTCGAGCTCTTGCTTGGCACGCCAAATGTAGCAGCTTGCAAGGCCCAAATCGTGCGCCGCGAGCATCATGTTCTCGATCACCAGTTCGCCATCGTTCTCGTACGTGGTGCAGCTTTTGTCCACCACTACCAAAAGCACTACCGGAGCACCGTAAAACGTGTCGTGCTCGGCATTGATAACCTTCATGTTCAGGCGCATCAGGCGGTCGCGCTGCTCTTTGTCGGTAATGGCGATAATGGTGGGCGCTTGGTTGTTGCGGCCCGTAGGAGCCCACATTCCCGCTTCAAGGATTTGGTCCAGCAGCTCTTCGGGTACCGGATCCGATTTGTACTTGCGGATAGAACGACGCGTGCGGATGCATTCCAATGTTTCCATAACCTTGCTCCTTTTGCCGTAGATCACCATTTCGTTCCGCAGGCGCCATACCTTTTCGCGCGTACGTGCACGCATGCTTACCGTGAATGCGCGAACGGGGCGGGTGGGGAACATAACAAAGCCACGTTTCAATTTTACGCCATCGCGGTCGGTGTGCACGAGGACGTTTAAGCGGATACCGAACTGTTAATCGTGCGCAGAACGAACGGATTAATCCGTCCGATGGTGCGCGCGTAGTACCATACGGGAATCGCTTGGTGTGCTTGCAGACAAAAGCAGATTGCATACGCGTGCTTTTGCGGCGAATGGCAACAGGCGAGAAATAGATTCAAAGGTGCTTGCAAATGGCAAAGGGACGAAGTGGCGTACAGCAGAAACGATAGGGGCACAGGAGACGAGGCGCGCAGTCGTTTGCGACAAGCGCAATCGTCTGGTGCACGTCAGCAGACGCAAACGCAAGCTGGCGATGTGCGACGCCAGCAGACGCAAACGCCCAATGCGCGGGCTGGGCAAGCGGCGCAGCCCTATGTGCGTCAGCAGGCACAAGCGTCCTCTTCGCGGCAGCAGCGAATCGCGCGTCCGAGTGGGGCTCAAACGAGCCAAGCGCGGGGTGGCCAAACGCGCGCTAACCAGGCGCAGGGTTACGTCCAACAGTCATATCGCACGTCGCGTGGCCAACATCAGCGCTTGTCCCAGCAATCTGTGTATAACCAGGGCCGCACGTCTTCGGGGCGCAGCCAACAAAAGCAAAGCCGCATCATCACCGTGGTTATCGCGGTGCTGATGGCGCTTGTGGTGGTTGCGGGCATCTTTATTGCTTCTCGCGTGTTCACCGGCCAGCCGATACTGCCTTCCTCGCAAACAATTGGTTTGCCGGCGGCCGACCCTGCTGGCAAATATGAAAGCCCATACAACTGGCAGAATCTGGACCGGACGGGCGGACGCTATGTGTTCCGCATTGATGGGCAGGTTATGTCGCGTTTGGGCATAGACGTCTCGGAAAACCAACAGGACATTGATTGGAATCAAGTTGCCAACGATGGCATAGAGTTCGCCATTATCCGACTGGGGTATCGCGGTACTTCAACGGGGGCAATTCGCTTGGACGAACGGTATTACGAGTACCTTGAAGGTGCTCAGCTTGCCGGTCTCGATTGCGGCGTGTATTTCTTCTCGCAGGCAACCAGCGTTCAAGAAGCGCAGGAAGAAGCGGATTTCGTGTTGCAAAATCTGCAGGGAACCACGTTGGAGTATCCGGTTGTGTACGACTGCGAGGAAGTTGCGGCAGGAGCGGGTACTTCGCGAACAACGGGCATGAGCAAAGACGAAATGACCGCATGCGCACGTGCTTTCTGCGAGCGCATAGAGGCTGCAGGGTATCGTGCGATGGTTTACGGCAATACGCGGGATCTTGCGCGCTACCATGTGAACAATTTGAAGCCCTATCCGCTGTGGTACGCGGAGTACGGAATGCCCACGCCAACGGTGGCGGTAGATTTTACCATGTGGCAGTATTCCAATAGCGGGCAGGTTGCCGGCATATCAACCGCCGTCGATTTGGACATCGATTTGTCGGAAGCTTACCGCGCAAGTGGACGATAGCGCTGACAATTGGTGCTAATGCCCGTTAGGTGCCTCCATGAATCGCAGTTGCCGTGAATGCCCTTAAAGCGTAGACGCCGTTGATCAGTGGGTGCGTGGTGTTATGCACTATTCGGCATAGTTTTGCAGCTGTTCTAAAAGTGACTCGGCTGCTCTTATCAATGCGTTTTCGTTGGCTGAAAGAATCCTGTCCTTTTGTGTGAGGATAAGGATGTGAACCAGCTCGCTATCTTCAATGGGAATGAAGTCCAGCGGGCTGGGTGCAAGGTTCCGCGCTCTATTCCATAGACTTGAAAACGTAAGCCCGTTTGTCTTTACCACTGTTTCGAGCAGTTTGTATGTGGCGACCACCATGGCAACATGATAGTTGGGGGAGAGCGCATTCTTCTGAATGTAGTAGTCAAGAATGTGTTTGCGGATAACATCGTCTGATTCAAGGACAATCGGATAGCTCAAGCATTCTTCAATCGTCAAAGAGGCGCGTCCCGCAAGCTTATGAGTCATTGGAACTATTGCGCAAAGGGTTGAAGTATAGACGCTGCTCACATCCACGTGCTCATGCGTTTCTGATGCATAGTCGTGATAATAAAGCGTCGCCCCAAACAGAGCTTGTCGCGTTTCGACATCGTGAAAAATATCATCCGGAGAATCTTGCTCGCGCACAATGATTTCATTTGGGGTGTTGATAGAAAGCAGTTGCGCGCACGTAGCCGTATCGGGAAAAAGTAGGGAATGAAGCGAAATAGGGATAGGCTTTTCGACATCAAGAAAAGTGTTGAGACAATCTTCGTAGACGTTGGTAAGCGTATTGAGCTTTTCCAGAAGAATTTTGCCATCTTCTGTAAGGTATGTCCCCTTCTTCGAGCGGTGGAAGATAGTGCAACCGAAGCGTTTCTCGAGATTGGCGACGATTGTACTTAGGTTTTGTTGGGACATAAAAAGCTTGTTTGCTGCAAGCGAAATTGACCGCGTTTCAACAATCTTGTTCAGATAATAAATATGTTCGATGTTCATGTTCGGCCCTCGAATTGCTGCCTGTTGTGCCTGATAGATTCAAGCGTTTGCTGTATGAACCACATGACACAAATTATAGATGATGGATGCTTCTTTTTTCGTTTTCTATTATCGGGGTAGGTGAAAACGGTCTGCGCTATTACATCTTCGAGAAAGGGGCAACTATGGGTGGTAAAGCAAATAAAGTGCTTGTTTTGGGAATTGATGGCCTCGACCCCAAGCTAGTTCAACGCTATATCGATGAAGGCATTATGCCCAACACGGAGGCATTCTTAAAACGAGGCGCAGCCAACAATGAGCTTAAAATGATAGGAGGCCATCCCACGGTCACTCCGCCCATGTGGACAACACTTGCAACAGGTGCTAGTCCGTATGTTCACGGCGTGTATGATTTCTTCAAAAAAGGCGACAGCGTAGGCGAGGCTTGCTACAACTTTGATTCGCGCAACAGCAGTGCCGAACCGCTTTGGAACGTTACGGCAGAAGCTGGTTGGAAAACGATGGTGTGGCACTGGCCAGGTTCCAGTTGGCCGCCAACCAGCGAAAACCCGCTTCTGACTGTGGTAGACGGGACGCAGCCGGAAGGCGTGAACTGCGGTGTTGCCAATTGCGACCCTGAACACCTTATTGTTGCGAGCGAGGAGACCCCCGCACTTCTTTTTAGGGCAAAAGCGGCAAGTGACAGCAATGTTCCCTGTTATATCGAAGACATGGATGTCGACGCTGGTCCAGGCGATAGCATGCTTGACATGGTTTCGGTTTCAACGGGCGCAATAGTTGGTGTATTCACGGAAGACTACGATGTGCCGCCCCTGTCTGACACGCCGCTCGATTTGGTTTTGTCGCCCATACAAGAAGCATCAGGATGGAATATAGCTGTCGAACCAGGTACCAAGGAACTGATAATCCTTCATTCGCACGGCCTTATTCGCCGTCCAGCTCTCATATTGAAAGACGAAAATGGCATTTGCGATCGCATCGCGATTTATAAGAGCAAGAAAGATAACGATCCCCTCTGCGTTCTGCGTAAAGGCATTTTTGAAAGCGATATCATCGATGATGCAATCAAAGATGACGAATACGTGTCCACTAACCGCAATATGCGCATTCTCGAGCTCGCAGAAGATGGCTCTTCGCTGCGCATTTGGATTTCGTCAGCTATGGATTACCATAACGACCTTTTGTGGAGCTCCAAAGAGCTGCTTCCCGAAATAGTGGAAAAAGTTGGGTACCCGCAGCCGGTGAGTGTCTCGGGCTGTGGCGATGAGCGACTCATCTCGGATTGCATGCGTGCTAATTGGGATCATGCTGCAAAATGGAACGCCGATGCTCTCAAGTATTTCGCCCGCGAAAAAGGCTACCAGGTTATCTTCTCGCATTTTCATAATGTAGATTTGCAGGGCCATATGCTGGTTGCCTTCCTGAAAAAGGGCAGCAAGCTGCCGCCAGAAACAGTGCAGCGTCTTTTCCGGGACGTCTACATTCAAACCGACGAGTATATCGGTCAGATATTGCCGCTTCTGGATGAGGGTTGGACAATCATCGTGGTCTCCGACCACGGTCAAACGTGCCCTGAGTATTCGCCAAATACTATTTGCATCACGCCCATGATGGACGGTGTAACCTTGAAGAATCTTGGCTATACGGTCTTGAAAAAGGACGAGAACGGCCGAGAGCTTCCTGAAATTGATTGGAGCAAAACCCAGGCCGTTAACTGGCGCATGGGTGAGATTTGGATCAATCTTAAAGGTCGCGATTGGCATGGTGATGTTGAGGGCATTGTTGACCCTGCAGATAAGTACGAACTCGAAGAGCGCATCATGACCGACCTCTACGAGCTTAAACACCCAGAGACGGGGCACAGGGCTGTGCTTCTTGCCATGCGCAACAAGGATGCGGTTGTGCTCGGAATGGGTGGCCCAAATTGCGGCGACATCGTCTTTTTTGACGCTGAAGGCTATACCGTCGATCATGCCGATTCAATTTCAACCGTCGAAGGGGCTTGTGGTACCTCAGTTATGTCCTACTTTATGGCGGCAGGGCCTGGAATTAAAGAAGACTATCTAACGCCGCGCATAGTAAAACATGTAGACGTTGCGCCAACCGTGGCGACGTTGCTTGGGGTGCGCATGCCTGCTGAATGCGAGGGAGCACCCGTATACCAAATCCTGGAATAACAACAAATTCGTCAAAGGTTTCGTCGTTGAATTCTTCGTAAAAAATGTGGCGAGGAGGCAGAAGTGAGTTCGATCGAGAAAAAGACAATCACGACGTATTTCGACGGCTACAAACTGGGAAGCGCGCAACGCAAGTTCCTTTGGATAGCTGCACTTGCGTACGCATGTGACATGATGGACAACGTAATCTTTAGCTTTGTCAGTCCCGTGCTTATCTCGGATTACGGTTTGTCCCTTGAGCGGTTATCGCAGGTGAATTCACTCTTTTTTATTGGTATGTTTTTAGGCGGCCTGTTTGGCGGATGGTACGCAGACCGCAGGGGGCGCAAAAAGTGCCTGCTCCTGTGTTTAGGTATCTTTTCGGCTGCGTCCATCATGAACGCTTGCTGGATGCCAGAATTCATCGTTTTGCTCGAAATTAGCCGTTTCTTTACCGGATTTGGCATTTTAGGAATGACGGTTATTTCCATGTCCTACATCGCAGAGATGATGCCCAGTGAAACGCGTGGAAAGTATCAGGCAATCACGCTCTCGACCGGAACCATTATGATCCCAGTTGTCTCCTTCTTAGGTAGTTTTGTTATTTCAAGTTCGGATTTCGGCTGGCGTCTTCTGCTCCTTATCGGGGGAATTGGCATTTTTCTTGTTCCGCTTGGTGTTAAATGGCTTGAAGAATCTCCGCGTTGGCTTATTAGCAAGGGCCGCGTTGAAGAAGCTGAAGCCACAATGGAGCGCATACTTGGCTTTCCCGTCGATATGACCGAAGCCCACGAAGAGTATGTGAAGACGGCGGGTGCTGCGAAAAAGTACTCCGCTCTGGAAGTTATCAGAAGAATGTTTGCCAAAACTCAGGTTAAACAGACCATCGTCATATTCCTGGTTTGCGTTGGCATAGCGGTAGGGAATAATTTCCTCGCCGCATACAATGCAACATTCATGGTGGATCGCGGCTTCGACCTGACGCCTATTCTCTTGGTGACGGCAGTGGCGTCGATTGGCCAACCTGTTGGCGAGTTCGTGTCTGGCTTTTTCAGCGACATGGGCGGCCGCATTCTCCCTATCCTGGGCTATTGCGTGTTAACTGCAGGCGCGCTGCTTGTCATAGGCGCAAGCGATACCGTTTTTCTTTACGGTGTAGGATCGTTTATGCGTGCTTTCTTCGCCGCAGGCGCCATGGCACTAATGTACACGTATCTTGCTGAGTCGTTCTCGACGGACATTCGTGGGCAGGCAACAGGCATCATATTCTCATCTATTCGCTTGATTCTTGCGGCGTCTACTCTGGCAGTTCCCGCTCTCTATGCAATGAGCGGCTGGTTTGGTGTCAATGCCGTCAACGCTGGCCTGTTCCTGTTTACCGCGGTCGTAGTCGTGCTGTTTGGTAGGAAGACCGCAAAGAGATCGCTAGAATCGCTCCATTCTACTGAAAATGGAGAATGAGGCTCTCGCGAGCGGACGCTAGGCATGAAAAGGGCCTCCCACCCGAGTGGCTGGGAGGCCTTTCCGTTGCTGAGAAATAAAAGTTTACACCAGTAGCTGGTAGTAGTTGATGTCGTGGAACCTGCCAAGCTTGTACGCAGCATCGCGAATGCACCCGCAGTACTCGAAGTTGTATTTGGCGTGCAGGGCAAGGCTTGCGGCGTTCTTAGAGGTAACAACCGAAACGATGGTGTGCGTGTTGGGGTCGGTTTTTGCTGCGTCCACAATGGCGGACATCAGCAGCGTGCCGGTTCCTTTACCGCGTTGTTCGCGCGAGACGTAAATGGAAAGCTCCACCGAGGCGGTGTAACCGTGCTTGCTGCGAAACGGCGACAAGCTGGCATATCCGCAAATCACACCATTGTCGTCCGCAACCAGAAGGGGATGGTTGCCCCCTTCGCGGTTGTAGACGGACATGCGGGCAGCCCACTCTTCGGGGCTCACGGCATGTGTATCAAAATTGTTCTCGGTGAATTCGGCCTCGTAGTTGTAGATAGCGCGCAAGGCTTCAAAATCGCCGGGGACGGCTTTGCGGATAATCATCTGGTGCAATCCTTATTCGGTGCTCTCTCGCGCTACCAGTTTGGCGCTGCCATAACGTTCGCGCAAGAGAGGCTTGTCGATTTTGCCCGTGGCGTTACGAGGTACCTCGGCAAAGATAATTTTACGAGGGCGCTTGTAGCGGGGAAGCTTGGTGCAGAAGGCCTGCATCTCTTCCTCGGTGCATACGTGATCGGGCTTGAGCTCGATGATTGCGCAGGCGATTTCTCCCAAACGCGGGTCGGGCAACCCAATAACCGCGACGTCTTTCACGTTGTCGTTGGTGTGGATGAAGTCCTCAATTTGCACGGGGTACAGGTTCTCGCCGCCGGTGATGATGACGTCTTTCTTGCGGTCAACCAGCCAAATGAAGCCGTCTTTGTCCACTTCGGCCATGTCGCCGGTAAGCAGCCAGCCGTCCTGGAGCACTTCGGCGGTTGCCTCGGGGTTTTTGTAGTAGCACTCCATCACGCCGTCGCCCTTAAGGCACAGCTCGCCCACTTCGCCAGACCCGGGAACCACGACGGTGCCATCGGGCTTGCGCACTTCGGTTTCCCAACCATAGCCGGCAATGCCAATGGCGCCAATATGGTCGGTGTTTTCGACTCCCAAATGCACGCTGCCAGGCCCAATGCCTTCGGACAGGCCGTAGTTGGTGTCGTACTGATGCGCGGGGAAGTACTTGCGCCAGCGCTTGATGAGGCTGGGCGGAACGGGCTGCGCGCCAATGTGCATGAGGCGCCACTGGTCAAGCTTGTAATCGGACAGCTTGACGGTGCCGTCTTCGATGGCGTCCAGGATGTCCTGAGCCCAAGGAACCAACAGCCATACGATGGTGCACTGCTCTTCGGAAGTAGTGCGCAAGATCCAGTCGGGGCGCACGCCGCGCAGAATAACGGCTTTGGCGCCAACGGTTAAGCCGCCCATCCAGTGCATTTTTGCACCTACGTGGTACAGCGGCGGAATGCACAGGAAGTTGTCCTCGTGCGTTTGGCCGTGATGCTTTTGCTCGGTGATGGCCGCGCGCATGAGACTGCGATGCTTGTGCAAAATGGCTTTGGGGAAGCCGGTGGTTCCGCTGGAGAAGTAGATGGCACCCAGGTCGTCGTCGCTGATGGCGATGTTAGGCTCCTCGGCGGTGAAATGCCCCACGCGGATGTTGTAGCTGTCGGCGAACGACGGGCAGTCCTCACCCACGAAATACAAGTGTTTGACCTGGGGAATTTGGTCGACAATCTCTTCGATACGGCCAATGAACTCGGGGCCGAAGATAAGGATTTCGACGTCGGCAAGCTCAAGGCAGTATTTGATTTCATCGGCGGTGTAGCGGTAGTTCATAGGGACCGCGATGGCGCCGGTTTTCAGCACGCCAAAGTAGACGGGCAGCCACTCAAGGCAGTTCATCATAAGGATGCCCACCTTGCTTTCGCGCTTAACGCCGGCGTCAAGCAGCAGGTGTGCGAAGCGGTTCGCGCGATCGTTGAACACCTTCCAGGTCATGTCGCGACGGTAGCGATGCGAAGGATTTGTTTCTACCAGTTCGTACTCGCGCCACGTTTTGCCGCGGCGCTCGCGAATTTCGGGGTTGACCTCGACGAGGGCTATTTCCTCCGGCCAGGTTTTAGCGTTGTTGATCAGGTAATCGGTGATGGGCATAGGGTGCCTTTCGGTTGCGGTTTCATAAGATAACGCAGTAACGGCTAAGTATACCCTTTTGCGCAGGTGGTCCGCGTCGCGTAGCGATTTGTCGCAAGAAGTTTACATGGGTATGAAGCACACCTTTCTTGGTGGGGTGCGCCTTGGTTTGCAGGACGGATGCGATTGTCGCAATTTGCAAAGGTTAGCGGGTGGCGATGCGCCTGCTAGTTTCCCGCATCAAGGAAGATCTTGCGCGTGACGAAATTCCAAATGGCCACTACCACGGTGGCGACAATCTTTACCAGCAGGTAGTTGATGCCGAAGAACTCGACGCCTGCCCACATCATCACATCGTTGATGATAAGGCCGATCACGGATAGCACGACGAAAATGATGAACTCGCGGCGGCGGCTCATGTCCTCCTTGTGCGTGAACACGTAGCGCATGGAGGCAACGTAATTGAAGATTACCGAAACGGTGAACGAAATAGTGGCGCTGATAAGGTAATTGACGCCAAAGACCTCGGTGAGCAGGGCAAGCAGGCCGTAGTCGATGAAAAACGCAATGAAGCCGACAACGCCGAACTTTGCGAATTGCGCGATGAGTTGTTTCATAGGGCCTCCTTGCTAGCTACACACGTTAACTCAGTACCAACGCCGCAGGCGCGCTACAATGTAAAAAGCAGTCAATTTTCAAGAAAGCGCCCTTTAAGCAAAGGTTGCTTAACCAACGGCGGAGACGGGTGATATACGTTCGTGCCGGTCGAAGAAGCTTTTTGCATGGGCGCTCACGCAACGGCGCGAGCTGTGTGCATTGCGCGCGCAGCTTTTAGAGCGCGTTCGCAAACACGCGGAAAGTGAGGTTTTGAATGTCCGACAACGTTAAACGCTCCGGCGAGCCGGTAGAGGTAAAATCAGGTATTTGGTGGGTTGGTGCCGTCGACTTCGATATGCGTAACATTCACGGTCAAATGACCGATTTCGGCACCTCCTACAACGCCTACCTTATTCTTGACGAACATCCGACGCTTATCGACACCGTGAAAGCGCCCTTTGCGGACGCGCTGCTGGATAACGTGGCCAAGCTTATCGATCCAGCACAGGTGGAGTACGTAATTGCCAATCACGGCGAACTTGACCATGCGGGGTCCCTACCTCAGATTTGCGCGGCCATGCCCAACGCAACCATCTATGCAAGCGTCAAAGGCACTAAGTTTCTGGCGGGTGAGCTGGGCGACGCTTTAACGCTTCCCGTTGTGGGCGTGAAAACGGGCGACGAGCTTAACATCGGCGCACGCACGCTTTCATTTGTTGAAACGAGCATGGTGCACTGGCCCGACAGCATGGTGACGTATTGCGCTGCCGACAAGATTCTGTTCTCCAACGATGCGTTTGGCCAGCATTATGGAACCGAGGGCCGTTTTGACGATCAGGTTCCTTACGACGAGCTCATGCGCCAGGTGGCCATTTATTACGCCAACATCGTGGTTCCGTTCTCGCGCATGGTCGCCGGCGTGCTGGGGAGGTGCAAAGCGCTCGATTTCGACACCATTGCACCTGCCCATGGGGTTATTTGGCGTACTCATGTGGCGGATATTCTCAACGTGTACGAACGTTATGCGACTCAGGAGCACGGGACGGATGCCGTGGTGGTGTTCGATAGCATGTGGGAGTCCACCGAGAAAATGGCGCACGCTATTGCGCAAGGTTTCGAGCGGGCCGGCGTAAAGGCGCACGTGTACGACCTGAAGGACGGCCGTTATTCGGATGCGCTGGCGGACCTTTTGGATGCGACGTTCATCGCTGTTGGTTCGCCGACGCGCAACAACACCATGCTTCCGCCGGTAGCGTATTTCCTGTGCGAGCTGAAGGGCTTGTTCCCCAAATCCGATCGCAAGGCGCTGGCGTTTGGCAGCTACGGCTGGGCGCCATCGGGTCCCAAGGCAGTTGCCGCTGAGCTTGAAGCCGCCGGCTACGAGCAGCCGTTTGGCCTGATAACGCACAACTGGGTTCCCACCGATGCCGATTTGGAAGCCATTGCGGCTTCGGTGGAAGAAGGGGTGCGCGCCTCTTTGGCGAACGCGTAATCGCTATTCGCCTTGCTGTGTCGTGTAGCATCTTGAATAAGGCAGCATGGTGGCACGGTACACAGTGTCGCGGCCTTGGCTTGCTATTGTGCGCTGAATATTAATCAGGAACCTTACTAATATGAAGTATTTATGAGAGAGGGCGGGGGTCGTTTGCGCTCGCCCCAAGGACGTGTATGATGCAAATAGTAAGGAACCTGATTAACAGGAAGGATTCTCTTATGACGATTGATAACGAACAATTGCTCGATGAGCTTGGCCGCGCAACCATGCTGGCGCGCCGTACGCGTCAAGAAAACGCAATGCGCCATCATCACGCTCACAAAGGGGCTCATAGGGTCCATCCGCAGCCAGCGCCGTATCCAATGACGCCATCTGAGGACGGCATGCCCGGTGCCGCTGCTCCCGAACGCGCCGAAGGGTGCGGTTGCCATGGCCATGCGCACGGTGAAGCCAGTCATGGCCATGGACCAGGCCAGGAACATCATCATGGCCACGGCTGCCACGGGCATGGCGGCCATCATGGCAAGGGCGGCTGCCACGGCGGCGGTCATGGCAAACGCCGCGTATTGGCAATGCTTTCCATGAATGAGGGAATAAGCCAAAAAGATCTCGCATTTTTGCTGGGCATTCGTCCGCAGTCGCTTTCCGAAACGCTCGCTCGCCTGCAAGAGGCTGAGTACATTGAGCGTCGCCCCGATGATGCCGACAAGCGCATCATGAAGGTATACCTTACCGACAAGGGTCGCGAGCATGCTCAGCACTGCGCGCAAATGCATCAGGCCATGGCTGCGGACGTGTTCTCGGTCTTGACCGAAGAGGAAAAAGACCAGCTGTTCACCATTCTGAACAAGCTTTCGCAGTCGCTCGAAAATCGTGAGCGTGCGCCCAAGCCGGGCGAAGGCGAGCCGCCTGTTGTTTAGGGCATTTGCTTCACGCGGGGCTGCCGTAACGCAAAGGCCGTAGCGCACCAACCAATCATGTTGCTCCGCCGTGCTCAAATCACGGTGAACGTATCCTTAGCTAGTGGGCATCGTCTTTTGACGGTGCCCAACTTTTGTTGTTTGCTCCTCTCGGATTCCGTGCAGCGCGCGGGAGCGGCAATCACTCATTGGGCGGCTGTGAACAACCCGTTCGTAAGTTTCGACATTACGTTTAGCGTTGCATTTCGACGGTGCGAGACGCAAAAAGTTCGGTTGTGCGGATTTGCCTTCTTTCAACTGCAAAAAGTGCGGTAGTGAGTGCGCATGCGGGTGATTTAACAGGGAAGTGGATCGCGCATCGTGATAGGTGAACCTATTTCACCTGTTCAGAGCGACACGCTCAAAAGCTTCTGCTTTGATATCCGTTTTACAAGACGCACAACCGAACTTTTTGCAGCTCGGCACACCGCTAAACGCTCTAATGGAGTTTTTGCAGCGTGCCGGACCTCGTGTGGCACGCCAAGCGCCGTGTGGTTTTGCGCAAACGGTAGTTATCCGATTTTTTGAAGCGTATGCAGGTGCGCGGTGGGCGAGGGGCGTAATGTCACTATAATAAGAACGTTTGAACAGTAGTTATTGGAGCGCGTCGCCCTAAAACAACGTGAGGGGCTGCCGCAAAAACGGGAAAGACGAACATGAAAGCTTACAACCCGCATGATATAGAGCCTAAATGGCAAAAAACTTGGGAAGAAACGGGCGCCAATAAAGTGCGTGAGGGCGATGAGCGCCCTAAAAAGTACGTGCTGGAGATGTTCCCGTATCCTTCGGGCGATATCCACATGGGTCACGTGCGCAACTACACCATCGGCGACGTCATTGCTCGCTACGACCGCATGAATGGCTTCGATGTGCTGCACCCCATGGGATGGGACGCGTTTGGCCTGCCTGCCGAGAATGCGGCCATCAAGCACAACAGCCATCCTGCGAAGTGGACTTACGCGAACATCGAAACGCAGAAGGCCAGCTTCAAGCGCATGGGCTTCTCGTACGATTGGGACCGCACGGTTGTTGCGTGCGACCCCGAGTATTACCGCTGGGGCCAATGGATTTTCGAGCAATTCTGGAAGCGCGGTTTGGTGGAGCGTCGCAACTCGCCGGTTAACTGGTGCCCCAGCTGCGGCACCGTGTTGGCCAACGAGCAGGTTATCGAGGGCCGCTGCTGGCGCTGCGACAGCGAGGTCGAGAAACGTGACCTGACGCAGTGGTACTTCAAGATCACCGATTACGCCCAGGAGCTGCTGGACGACTTGGAGAAGCTTCCTGGCTGGCCCGATCGCGTAAAGCAGCAGCAGGCCAACTGGATTGGTCGCTCTGAAGGTGCCGAAGTCACCTTTACGCTGTGCGATGCCGACGGCTCTGTGCCGCAGAACCCCACCGACGACCAGCTGCTCACCGTGTTCACCACGCGCGCTGATACGCTTTTTGGCTGCAGCTTCTTCCTGCTGGCGCCCGAGAGCACGCTTCTGCGCAGCTTGGTGGAAGGCACCGAGTACGAGGCTGCCGTTATGAAGGTCGTCGAAGACGCCAAAAAAATCACAGCGGTTGAGCGCGCTCAGGGCAACAAAGAGAAGCACGGCGCCTTCACCGGTCGCTACGTCGTGAATCCCATCAACAACGAAAAAGTGCCTGTTTGGGTGGCCGATTACATTGTCGCGGACTACGGCACTGGTGCGGTAATGGCCGTTCCGTGCGGCGACCAGCGTGACTTTGAGTTCGCAAAGAAGTACGACCTGCCCATCATCCCCATCATTCTGGCCGAAGGCGATCCCCTGTACGATCAGCTCAAAGACGAGCAGGGTCGTGTGGTTACCTCGGTTGATTGGGAGCAGGCCATGGAGGCTGAGGGCGTGCTGGTGCAGTCGGGCCGCTTCACGGGCTTAACCGGTGGCAAGCACTCCGAGGGCGAAGATGCTGTTGTGGCCTACCTTGAGGAAATTGGCCGCGGCCATCGAAAGGTCGAGTTCCGTTTGCGCGACTGGCTCATTAGCCGTCAGCGCTATTGGGGCAATCCCATTCCCGCTATTCACTGCCCCGATTGCGGTGTGGTGCCCGTTCCCGAAGAAGACCTTCCGGTTTTGCTGCCCGAAGACATTAACCTGGCTGCTGGCGAAACGTTGGCAACGCATGAGGGCTTCGTGAACTGCACCTGCCCAAAGTGCGGCAAACCTGCCAAGCGCGAAACCGACACCATGGACACCTTCACGTGGTCGAGCTGGTATTACATGCGCTACACCGATCCGCACAACGGTCAGGCGCCTTTCGCGAGCGATGTAGCTAACGCCTGGTTGCCCGTCGACCAATACATCGGCGGCATCGAGCATGCCATTTTGCACTTGCTGTACAGCCGTTTCTTTACCAAGGTCCTGCGCGACGAAGGCCTGCTCAACTTCGATGAGCCGTTCACCAATCTGCTGTGTCAGGGCATGGTGCTCGACGAGCATGGCGACGTTATGTCCAAATCCAAGGGCAACGTTATTGCTCCCGAGGACATGATTGCCGCCTACGGTGCCGATGCGGTGCGTGCGTACATCCTGTTCATGGCTCCGCCCGACAAAGAGCTGCTGTGGAACGAAGATGGCTTGGCGGGCATGTACAAGTTCTTGAACCGCGTATGGCGCGTGGTGAACGATTTGGTTGGAAAGGCCGACGAAGATACGCTGTTCCAACCGGGTGCCGCCCCTGAAAAAGCTGCTGAACTGCGCAAAACGCTCCTCCGCGAGCGCCATCGCGTGGTGGGCAAGATCGTTGACGACTTCTCGCGCAACAACTTCAACACGGCGATTGCGGCCATCATGGAGCTGGTTAACGCCGCAAACGACTATCTGCATGCAATTTCGGCCGACGACCGCATGGCGAATGCCGAAGACGTTGCTCTTGGCAAAGAGGTTGCCGAGGTGCTGGTGAAGGTGATTGCCCCCATAACCCCGCATTTCTCGGAAGAGCTGTGGGCCAGTGTTTTGGCTGGCGAGGGCTCGATTCACGAGCAATCGTGGCCTTCGTTTGATTCCGCGCTTACCAAAGCCGATGAGGTTGAGGTTGCCGTACAGGTTAACGGCAAGGTGAAGTCGCGTGTTGTGGTAAGCGCCGACGCCACCGAAGACGTTATTAAAGAAGCTGCGCTTGCGGCGGTCAGCCGTGCGCTTGAGGGCAAGGACATCAAAAAGGTTATTGTGGTTAAGGGCCGCTTGGTAAATATCGTGGCGAAATAATTCGTCAGTTTGCGATTTCCGCGCTGCCTTTCGCGACAGGTTGTCCAGCGCATGTGCGCAGGTGCTAGATGCGCCGTTGCAAACGTGCGAGCGGTTACCCAGGGGAACTTCAATCGTGCGTGCGTGAACCACGCTGAAGGCGCCCTATAAGGCTCAATTGAAGATGCCGCGTGCAGGTAATTTGCGCGCGGCATTTCGTTTGTCCGTTGCCGCAGGTCGTGTAGTTACCACGTTTTAACGACGAAACATGGCCTAAACGCCTGGGGAGGGACTATTATTAACGCGAGCATTGCTGCACGCGCACAGGTGGCGGCAGCAGCGCGAATATGCATGCGTTAGTGCTCGAAGTTGTGCGAGCTGGTTTTGTTAACGTATGTGATTGACTGCCGCAAGGAGGCGCGAATGAAAATTTTAGGGTTGGGCGTGCCCGAGCTGGTAATTATCCTCTTGGTCGTCCTTGTTATTTTTGGCCCCAAGAATCTTCCCAAGCTGGGGAAGGCAATCGGCGGCGGAATTAAGAACCTTCGTTCCGGCATGAAAGAGGGCGAGGAAGAGCTTGCCCAGCAGGAAGAAGAGTCCGCAGAGGCCACCGAGAACGCTGAGGATGCTGATGCCGACACCAAGGCGGAGTCCAAATAACGCGTTTGCAGTACGGTTGCCTTTTGCAAAATGGCATACCGCTAAGATGCGCAGGCAAGGTGCCTAACGCAATGTCAAACGGGCAATGCGCAAACGCAATGTCAAAGAATGAAAAGGGGAGCGCTGAATAACATCGGCGCTCCCTTACTTTATATAGCGGTCGTTACAGGCGCTGGTCGTTTGTAACGTCTCCCGACTGATCGAGGCTTACGGGCTCGCCTTGAACGGTAGAGGGCACCCGCAGTAACGTGAGCACGAAGTCTTTCGTGCGAGCGGGGATTTCGCGCAGGTCGTAGTAGTTTTGATAGCGGTACGGCCGTGCATCCGAAGGGACGCCTATGGCCTGCATCCCCAAGCCGTTGGCGGCAAATAGCGCGCGACTTAAATGGTACGTTTGCGTGACCACGATAAGGCGGTTGACGCCAAAAATAGTTCGGGCGCGATACATGGTCTCGTACGTTGAGTATCCGCCGCGATCGCAAAATATATCCTCGCTGGGGACTCCTTGGGAAACGGCGTACGCCTTCATTGCGGCTGGCTCGTTGTACGAGGTTTCACGGCCGTCGCCACTCATGATGAGCTTGGGCGCAGCTCCGTTGTGGTACAAGGCAATCGCTTGGTCAAGCCTATCTTGCAGGATGTGCGAGGGTGTACCGTCCGCAAATACGGATGCTCCCAGCACCACTATTGCCTCAGCTTGCCACGTGCGCGCCTGCTCTTGCGACACAATTTTTCCCCGTGCGCTAATCAGGACAATCGCATTGGTGGCAGCGCAAAAGAGCGCCGCAATAACAATGCACGCAAAAAGGAATTTGAACATCTTTCCTAGAATGACAGCCCCTTAGCTAAATGGCGGTTGCTGATGCAGGTGCCGGATG
>JAZQAV010000095.1:0-1533 GCA_045545435.1 Eggerthellaceae bacterium
TGTTCCATCAGTTCTACACCAACTGCCACGTGCTGGTGGAAGATGAGCAGCTGCAAACGGCGCGCTTGGCACTGGTTGATGCCGCTCGCGTCGTGTTGGCCCTTACGCTCAAGCTTCTTGGCGTGAGCGCGCCCATTAAGATGTAGGGGCTGCTACGCGCGAGTTTCCGACTTGGCGCGTGGCTATCGATGCGCCAATCGCACCAGCGTCATAATCGAGTTGAAAGAGGGGTTGATGAGCTTTACTCGTCAACCCCTTCGTGTATTCGGGGTTTGGTTCGGCTGAATCGGAACGGACTTTGCGCGGTGGGTAAGCGACGGTGGGTGAGCGGCGGTCGCTGAACGGCGGCTGTGAGGCGATTGCTTTGTAAACAGACTTCAGGGATGGCTCCGTTATAATGGAAAATGAAACTCGCTAAGTCGCATTTTTTCAAAGGAGCCCGTATGGACGCCTTGACCCTCGTTTTGCTTCTCATTGCCGCTGTTCTCGTTTCTTCCGTGGTGGAACAGTTGGTTCCGCGTGTGTCGCTGCCGCTTATCCAGATTGCGTTCGGCGTGATCGTTGCCGTGGCGCTGTCCGGCCATGTGGAGATTGCCCTTGATCCCAACCTCTTCCTC
The DNA here is from genome assembly GCA_045545435.1 of Eggerthellaceae bacterium. Classification (GTDB taxonomy): domain Bacteria; phylum Actinomycetota; class Coriobacteriia; order Coriobacteriales; family Eggerthellaceae; genus UMGS1502. Next base: position 618 of record JAZQAV010000095.1, read on the forward strand.
GTGCTGCTTATCGCCCCCTTGCTCTACGACGAGGCGAAGAACACGAACAAGCTTGCGCTCTGGCGCCATATCAACCCCGTGCTCTCGTTGGCTATTGGCTTGGTGGTGGTGACCACGCTGATCGTCGGTTTTGCCGTCAACTTCATCATCCCGTCTATTCCCCTGGCGGTAGCTTTCGCGCTCGGAGCCGCTCTCAGTCCCACCGATGTGGTGGCGGTCACCTCCTTGGCGAAGCAGGTTGACATTCCCGAGCGCGAGCGTTCTATTTTGGAAAGCGAATCGATGCTCAATGACGCAACGGGCATTGTGAGCTTCCAATTCGCATTGGCCGCTGCGGTGACGGGCGCCTTCTCCATTGCGGACGCCTCCGTGAGTTTCGCCGTCTCCTTCGCCGGCGGCATTGCCCTGGGGCTTGCTTTGGGAGTGGGCCTCAACTTGCTTTTACGAGCCGCGCGAAACATTGGCGTTGAGAGCACTACGTTCCATGTGCTCTTCGAGGTACTTACGCCCTTCATCGTGTATCTTGCGGCAGTTTCGGTGGGGGTGAGCGGCATCATCGCGGTCATGATGGCTGGCCTCACCAACGTCATATCGCCTCGAACGGTGGATCCATCGGTCTCGCGTATGAACATCGTGTCATCGAGCGTATGGCGTGTCATGAGCTTTGCCATGAACGGCATCGTGTTCGTTTTGCTGGGCACCCAGCTGCCAGGTGCCATGCGGCGTACCTGGGACGATGTCACTTTCGACAACGGCTTTCTCATCGTCTGCGTTTTCGGCATCGTGATTCTGCTGTACGCCGTGCGCTTCCTTTGGATTCTCGGCATGGAATGGCGAAGGGGTTGCAAGGAGGGCAGAAAGCTTACGAAAGCCGACGTTAAGCTTATGCTGGTAAGCACGTTGTGCGGTGCGAAGG
>JAZQAV010000096.1:0-5758 GCA_045545435.1 Eggerthellaceae bacterium
CGTCGATAATAACGTCGGCTTTTGCTATTGCCGCTGAGCCGGCCTGGTAGTCTGCGGCGTTAAATTGGCAGCTGCGCGCTATAACATCCAATCCCACCTGCGCGTAACGCGGATCAAGCGAAGCGGGCACCTTTTTGTCCCCCGCCAAATCATTCACCTGTTTACGATAAGCCGCCAATGCGTTCGCGGTGCGCACGGCGTCCCGTCCCAAAAGCGTGATGCTGGCAGCTCCCGCCAAAGCGCAAGCGTGCATAATGGCCAAAGCTGTGGGGCCTGTTCCGCACAACACAACGGCCGCGCCCTCAAACTGCACGCCTCTGCGCTTCAGATACGCCACGCAGCCAAGGCCATCCGTGTTATCGGCGTACAGGGCTCCACCCTTGTTCACCAAGACGTTCGCACCCGCGGCAAGCGCAGCGCTTGAAGTTGCCGTGCGCGCAATCGAAAATGCCAGCGGTTTGTACGGCATGGTGATGTTAACGGAAAGGTAATCGCCCGCCAAAAGCACAGCACGCGCTTCGTCTTCGGTCGCACAATCGGCGAAGCCGTAATTCCAATCAAGGCCAAGCCGTTCGTATACCGCGTTGTACATTGCAGGTGATTTCGAATGCGCCACGGGATGTCCCAGTACGAACAGCTTTTCAGTCACGATATGCTCCTCTATCTGCAAGTGCTCACTTATGCGTGAGCGCATTGCACGCACCTTCGGGCACCCGATCGCCCAAAAGCGCCCGCTCAACTTTGCGCAAAAACACCGTGCTGGCCAAATCGTACTCAACCAACGGAGCAACCAGATATGCCTTGATGCCCACCAGGTGCGCGCCAACAACATCGGTGGTTAATCGATCGCCCACAGCAACCGTTTGCTCGCGCACGCCGCCCATTTTGCGCATAGCCATAAGGTATCCGGGCGCAAGCGGCTTCATCGCCTTAGAAACAAGCGGCAGTTCCAACTGCGCAGCAAGCTCGTTCACCTCGCCGTGCCAGTTGTTAGAAAGCAAGCACAGCTTTACGCCGGCATCTCGCGCGCTTCCCAGCCACAAACCAACGTCGCGCGGAACCTCGCGCGTATCGCGCGTAAGGATGGTGTTGTCGATATCAAGCAAAAGGAAACGCAACCCGCAGGAAAGCAGGTCGCGTTCTACGTTGATGCGCGTTATGCGCGCAAAGTATCTATCGGGCTCCCACAGTGCCATAGCTGCCCGCACATCATCCTATTCGTACGTAGCGCGATGCTCGTCGTACGTCTCGCTGAAGTAGTACTGCATCACACCATTGGCATCGGCCGCAAAGTAGAAATACAGGTAGTTGGTGCGATCAGGCGAGCACACCGCCTGCAACGCAGCCAGACCGGGCGAGTTGATGGGCGTCGGCGGCAGGCCATCGATGTTGTAGGTGTTGTAAGGGCTTTCGGTCTTGATGTCGTCGGGCGTGGGATCGTGGCCTACCACATAAGCCACCGTTGCGTCCGATTGCAAGCGCATGTTGGAAGCCAAGCGGTTGTAGAACACCGACGCAACCGTGGCGCGATGGTCGGCGTCCGATTCTTTTTCAACAATGGAGGCCAGCTTCACCACGTCGTACATGGTAAGACCTTGAAGCTGGGCGTATTCCAAGTTAAGCGATGCGGTTTCGAGCTGATATTGGCTCAGCATTGCGCGTATAAGCGAATCGGCCGTTGAAGAGCTGTCGTACGCGTAGGTTTTGGGGAATAGGAAGCCCTCAAGAGAAGTTGCATGCGCATCGGCCAAAAACGTGTAGCGACCAGAATACGCCCCCACGTTGTTAGCTTGCCGCGTGAAGCTGTCAGCGGTAACCTGACCACCGGTAGCCTGTTCGATAATAGCTGCTGTTTGCGCTATGGTTGACCCTTCGGGGATGGTGAACACCGTGCTTACCGCACCGCGCTCGATAGCATCGATGATGTCGTCAATGGACGTGCCACCGGCGAATGCATAGGTTCCCGGCTTCAACGAGCCGCTGGCCCCCAGCTCAACAACGCGATCGGTGAAATCGTTGGCGTTGGCCACAAGACCAACTTGCACCAGCGCCTTGCCAATTGTTTGGGCGTTATCGCCTTCATTGATGACAATGGTTGCGGTTTCATCGGTGCTAATGAGCTTTGAGCTAGGCATGCATCCGCGCACGAACGACATGATGCCGAACACGACGGCGGCAATTACCAACAAAAGCGCCAAAGCGCCAATGACGGTGGGAAGCTTGCTGCGCTTGGGTCGAATGAAGCTGGTGTCGTACGTTTTGAAAGCGCGTTCACCTTGGGCATGCGCGCGACGGGCAGCATGGGTGGGGCGCTCGGAATAAGTCACTTGGTTGCGATTGGGCAGGGGCATGCTACGTTTCCTTACTGGTGAGGTAACCCAAAGGCACGGGCGTCAAGCCACGATTGCAAAAACAGGCTTGCAGCTATCATATCCACTTTGCCGCGCATCTCTTTTTCCGAAAGGCCCTTTTCACGCAAACTACGTTTGGCCTCCTGAGAGCTTAGACGCTCATCGGCGAATTCAACGGGCAGGCCACTCGCGCGCGAAACAGCATCCGCGAACTCGCGAATAGCCTGAGCCTGAGGGCCCAATTCGCCCGCCAACGTATACGGGAGCCCGCACAGCAAAAGCTCGGGCTCCCAATCTTCAAGCAATCGTTTGAATGGTTTTGCACACGTGCGCACCTCATTGGAAGGAAGCACCGCTACCGGAGAGGCAACGCGCTCGGACGGATCGCTAATGGCAATGCCAACGCGAACCGCCCCAATATCCAGTGCCATTATGCGCACGCAACAACCTTCTTATCGTGCCGGTGCGGCGTAACCGGACTTATCCTTCTGCAACACGTCGTGAGCACCGCCCTCGACGATGGAGGTTGCGGAAACCACGGTAAGCTTGGCCTTCTCCTGCAGTTCAGGAATGGTGAGGGCGCCGCAGTTGCACATGGTGGATTTAACCTTGGCCAGCGTGATGGCCACGTTGTCCTTCAGCGAGCCTGCGTAGGGAACGTAGCTGTCAACGCCTTCCACAAACGAAAGGCCCTTCTTGTCGCCGCCCAAATCGTAGCGCTGCCAGTTGCGGGCGCGGGCCGAGCCTTCGCCCCAGTACTCTTTCATGTACGCGCCGTTGGCCGTTACCAAGTTGGTGGGGCTTTCGTCGAAACGTGCGAAATAACGGCCCAGCATCACGAAGTCGGCGCCCATGGCCAAAGCCAGCGTGATGTGGTGGTCGTATACAATGCCGCCATCCGAGCAGATGGGGATGTAAATGCCGGTTTCCTTGAAGTACGCGTCGCGCGCCTTGGCAACTTCAATGGTAGCGGTTGCCTGACCGCGGCCAATGCCCTTGGTTTCACGCGTGATGCAAATGGAACCGCCGCCGATACCAATTTTAATGAAGTCGGCGCCCGCCTCGGCAAGGAAACGGAAGCCATCGGCGTCAACCACGTTGCCGGCGCCCACCTTTACCGTGTCGCCATAATGCTCGCGAATCCAAGCGATGGTGCGCGCCTGCCACACCGAGTAGCCTTCGGAGCTATCGATGCACAGCGCATCAACACCGGCCTCAACCAAAGCGGGAACACGTTCAGCGTAGTCGCGCGAGTTGATGCCTGCGCCAACCATGTAGCGCTTGTGGGCGTCCAGCATTTCATCGGGGTTCGACTTATGCGAGTCGTAGTCTTTACGGAAAACCAGGTAAACCAGATTGTCGTTCTCGTCAACAATGGGCAGCGAATTGAGCTTGTGATCCCAAATAATGTCGTTGGCAACTTTGAGCGTAGTATCCAGCGGCGCAACAATAAGCTTCTCGCGCGGCGTCATGAAGGTGGACACCTTCTCATCCATGGACATGCGGGAAACACGGTAGTCGCGCTCGGTGACAACACCCAGAAGCTTGCCGTGTGAATCGGCCCCTTCGGTAACCGGCATGGTTGAATAGCCCGTGGCGTCGCGCAGGGCAACCACGTCGGCAAGCGTCATATCAGGAGAAAGGTTGGCATCAGAAGTAACAAAACCAGCCTTATAGTCCTTCACGCGACGCACCATAGCAGCCTCGTCCTCGATAGACTGAGAGCCGTAGATGAAGCTCATGCCGCCTTCAGTTGCCAGGGCGATGGCCATTTTGTCGTCAGAAACCGACTGCATGATGGCAGAAACCATGGGAATGCTCAAAGAAATGGGGCATTCCTCTTCCCCGCGACGGTATTTAACCAATGGCGTTTTCAGGCTCACGTTAGCGGGGATGTTTTCCTCGGATGTGTAGCCGGGAACCAGCAGATACTCGTTGAAGGTACGGGACGGTTCTTCGAAATAGTAGGCCATAACCTCTCCTCGTCTTTCGCAGCCTGAAAGCAAAAACAATTGCGTTCATTATAGACGCGCACGTCGCGATTACCAGAGCACAAACCAAGTTCACCAAACACCCCAATATGAGCAAAATGCTAAGCAAATTTGCACGGCGCTTCGGGCGAACGCGCACACCGTCAATTTAGTGTCATCGCGAGCGCAGAGCATACTTCTCCGCTCTTCTTAAGCTGTTGAAAGTTGAGATATGATAAAAGAAATCACACACGTGACGAGAGCACCATCATGACAGACACCCCAAACAACCAACCGTCGCCTTCGCATGACACCGCGCATCCACGCGTAGAGCTTTTAATCTCGTGCATGGGTTTAAAAGATTATCGCATTCTTGAGATGACGCATATCCAAAGCGACGCGCTGATCATCGACCAATGCGCTGAAGACAGCCTTTCTGAGTTCTCCTATCGCGGTCACCGCATCCGCCACCTGAAGTGCACCGAGCGCGGCCTTTCTCGCAGCAGAAACAAGGCCCTTGCAAATTCCGCTGGCGAAATTGGATACCTATTGGATGACGACGTAACCCTGATAAACGGGTACCCAGACCTTATTGCGCGCGCTTACCAAGAAATCCCCGACGCAGACGTCATCTGCTTTCTTATTGAAAACAAGCCGCGAAAGCTCAAGCCGAAAAAGCAACGCGTTAACAAATTCACGTCGCTCAACATCGCATCGTGGCAAATATCGCTGAACATAGCTGCCGTAAGAAAAGCGGGCGTTACATTTGACGTGCTTATGGGTGCAGGCACGGGCAACGGCGCTGGCGAGGAAGCTAAATTCTTGCAAGACTGCATAGCCGCTGGCTTGAACGTTTATTACGTCCCCTACAATATCGGCCGAATTGGCGACTACAAGCTTGATTCCGACAAAGAGGGGTACAGTACATGGTTCACCGGCATTAACGACGCATACTTCTACCAGCGCGGCGCCACCACGCGCTATATGCTGGGGCTTCCCGTGGCTGTTGTATACGCGTTGTACTACGTGCCCACGCATCGCGCTTTTATCGAGCAAAGCATGTCGCGAAGCGAAGCCTTTCGCCATATCATGCGGGGCGTTTTGGACAATCCTATTGGCAAGCAAGCGCGCAATCGCTAACTGCCCCACATAAAAACGCCGTGGCCTCACGAGGGAGCCAACCCAAAGGCCACGGCGCAGCATTTCTATGCTGGAAACTAACCCAGCCAGGTAGAGACTACTGGAATCCAACCCATAATAAGCACGATTACCACCAGCACGGGGATACAGTAATGGACGTATTTGTACGACCAGCGCGGGAACTTCGCGCCTTTGCCCGCATCGGCCTCGGCTAGGAAGTTTTCCCAGCCCCAGCCCGATTTCGAAGTGCAGAACAACAAGAATATCAACGAGCCGATGGGCAGCATGTTGTTGGAA
>JAZQAV010000097.1:0-8512 GCA_045545435.1 Eggerthellaceae bacterium
ATTATCTTCCTAATCGAATTGATGCGGTAGCGTACCGTATTCGCATGGACGAAGAGTTTTTGCGCGGTTTCGTGAATGTTACCATGGCAGGCGGCGAATACTTGTAGCGTTTTTGCAAGCTCGGTGTTGTACGATGCGTCATGTTGCTCTAGTAGATCCGTCACACGGGCAAGGTAAGCTTTGGTCTTTTGACGATTGCTCGGCTGCAAAAGTATGCTGTATATTCCCATATCGCGGTGAGAGGTAATGGCGTTCTTTGAATCAATCGCGATTCCATAGCACAAAGCCGCTTGGGCTGCTTTGTAGCTAAGCGACATCATAAGAAGATTGTCCTTGATGTTTCCGATGCCTATGCGCCACTTGCTTCCAGGGTATTCCTGTTCGAGAACAGTTTTAAGATTCTGAGCTTTCTCGACAAGGAATGCGTCATTTGCCGTCTTTTCAGTCAGATTGATGCAGGCAACGTAGTTTCCATAGAGCGGAAAAGCATACGTGAAGCCTAGCCTTTGGCAAAGGGGGCCGATATCTTTTCCCATGCTCCCGTTAAGACGCTTGATGAGAATGACGCCCATCTTAGTGCGAACATCAATGCCGGCAGTTGCCAAACGGCTTTTCAACGAGCGCCAATCGTCACCTTCAACGATTATGCTGCGCACGAGGTCCACTTCGTAGGAGACGCTCGACGCGGGATCTTCGCTTCTGAACAATGCGTACGAGATGGAGTTTATAAGTTGAGTTGAGGTCACATTGTGCGTTAATAGGATAATCGGCAGATCAATTTTGTCGGCGAGTTCAACCATAATAGGGGGAACTTCGCTCAGATGTGATCCTGTTTTAAGCGCGATGCCAGCGACACCGTATGTTTGAAGCGCGTTCATGATTTGGATCAGGTTTCCCAAGTTTGAAGCGATAACCTGGCCGTTGGTAAGTATGAAGCTGTTTTTCTGAAGAAACCGCAAGCTCGTGGTGTCCTCCAGCATCGCAATGCCGGAAACAACGTTATCGGTCCCTCGATGGCCAGCAATAATACGAGTTCTCCACATAACTGGGAGCTTCATGATGTCCGCAACAGTGACGCTCATGTCTAACCTCCTCGTAAATTCGACAAGGTAAGAGTTGACTTGCAATAAGATCTGGAGGGGCGGTTCGAAAAATGGGCATTGCGTGCAAAATAATAACGCAGTTGGCAAAACGAAAAATCTAGTGCCTACTCGGTTTGTGCGCTAACCAAATGCAAGGCGCATCTTTTAGGATTTCGCACAAACCAAAAATGCCACTATATTATGATTGATTCTGTCAGAGTAGCATTCTCTTTCTAAAAGCTTTTCGGTAAATGAGCTTTATTTACAAAAGAGGGGTCAACATGGGCGATCAAGATTATGGCTGGACAGGCCCAGAATTTGGCGCACGAAAGCAGGAACTGGTATCAGCAATTCTTCCTATTGAGTGGCAGATGTTCTCACGTGTTAACGAAGGGCTGGCACCGCAGGCACGGTGTCAAAAAATGCCCAAAACATTCGCCATCATGAGAGCAGCTCAAGCGCTTTCGTGGACACCTGAGGTTATGGAGAGCTATCTTGCGGATCTTCAGGAAGCTGCGGCTGAGGGTAGAAACCTTATGACAGAAAAATATGCGCGTATGATGCGGCTGCAAGGGCGCATTTCAAACGACGAAAGCGCGGCGATCGCGCCCCCTTTGCCCGAGGTGCAAACCATTATTGGGCGCATTGTAGAGATCTCGATTCAATGGCGTGCAGCGACCGCCAAAAAATATCCGAAGCTCGTTTCTCGCGGTCGCGTGCTAAGCGCCAATGAAGAAAGAGAAGACAACGTATCTTTCGAGACGTATCTTCAAGGCGAGCTGGAGACGTACTCTTCGCGCACGCTGGTGCTTTATCTTGAGATGGTTGAACGGGCGCAATCCGAAGGTGTCAACCTGGAAGAAGAGTGTCTGAGAAATAGCGTTTTGCCGTATGGTTACCACAGCTTGGAAGAGGCGGAGCGAAATCTTCAGGAGGCGTGATGGAACTGTCGATACAAAGTTTCTACGAACGCTGCGACCAGCTGTTTCGGGCAGGCGACAAACAGGCTTACGAAACGTATCTTGAAGCTTGTGTAGTCGGAACCGAAGGTTTCGAGCTTGCCTCCGATGCGCAGAAAACGTCGTTTCGCATTGCCGTTCTGAACGAAGCCGCAAACTGGTATCGCGGTGCGAGCAATTTCAAGCGTGCCGAAGAACTGTTTATTGCTGCGCTTGGCGTTATGCGTTCGTGCGGATTGGCGGAAACCGAGCATTATGCGCGTGTGCTCCAGAATCTTGCGGGGCTGTACCGCTATGTCGGTGAGCTCGATAAAGCTGAAGATTTGTTCGAGCAGACGCTTATGGTGCTTGAGAGCATATCGAGTTCCGACACTATAGCGGTGGCAAGCACTATGAATAACCTCGCCCTACTTTATTCCGAACAGGGACGCAAAGACGAAGCTCTTGCACTTGCGCGAAAGACCTATGCCTACGTGATGGAAAACGAAAAGGCGAACGATCATTTGCGGGCAACCGAGCTGATCAACATTTCCACGTTGCTGCTAGACTGTCGATGCGCGGATGAAGCGGAGGCTGCGGTGCGCACGGCAATCGATATATTCGAAAGCATGCCGAAGGAAAACGTGCACTTGGCGGCGGCTTACAACGCCTATGCTACGGTGTGCGTAAAGAAAGGCGCTATTGAAAAGGCGTACGGGCTGTATCTGAAAGCGCTCGATTCGGTTGAGCGCTTCTTTGGAAAGAACATAGAGTACGCAATTTGCCAGGAAAACCTTGCGCAATGTGCACTTGCCTGCAATATACCCGAAGCGAAAGAACATGCTGAAGAAGCTTTGCGGGTGCTAAGGACAATAAGGCCAGACGACGATTAGATGGTGCAGGCATACCGCGCTGTTCTCGAGCGGGCGAAAAGGTGACCTATGGGGATTCTTTCCGAAAGTTGGGCGTACGTTCAAGACATTGTGTTGCCCCTTGCCGAAGATGAGCTTTCAGATTTGCTGCCGCGCCTTGCGGTTGGCCTTGTGGGGAATGGGTCAGAATGCTATGGCTTCGACGATAATCTGTCGTTGGACCACGACTGCGGTATCGATTTCTGCCTTTGGGTAGGAGAGGGCGATCAGGTCGAGCTCGAACGGCTTTGCGGCTGGAAGCAGGATGTACTGCGTCGATTCCCCCCGCAGGTTTCAGCTATTGAGTCGGCTTTCGGACCGTCTCGTGAGCCTTCTACAGTCAAGGGCTTTTATCGCAGCCTGATTGGCTCCGACGGTGTCCCTGATAGTCTGCGCCAGTGGATAGCGGCCCCCGAAGAAAACTTCTCCCTCGCTACGAATGGTGCCGTGTTTTGTGACAATCTTGGCGTGTTTAGCGCGACGCGTGCTGCATTGCTGGGCTACTTTCCCGAAGATCTGCGTCGTAAGCGCATGGCAGCTTGGTGTATGCAGGCGGGGCAGGCGGGGCAGTACAATTTGGAGCGCATGTGGCGACGGAGCGAATGGGTTGCGGTGCAGCTTTGCAAAAGTCGTTTCATTGAGGCGGTTATGGCGTTGGTGTTTGCCCTGAATCGGACGTACCGCCCCTATTACAAATGGACCCATCGTATGATGGGCGATCTTGCGTTGTTGGGGGTCGAGGTAGGGGGACTTCTTTCTGATTACGCGCGATTTGGGCTGCAGGGTAACGATGGACTCGAGAATCATGTCGAACAGGCCGAACGCATATGCGAGCTTCTTGCTGTCGAATTAAGGAATCAAGGGCTTAGCAACGTGAACGACACGTTTTTGGTCGCTCACGGAATGCAGATCCAGCAAAGCATTGCTAACGAGCAGCTTTCTCGTTTGCCCGCTCAGCTATTGGTATAAGAGTGGCGTCAGAAATGAGCGCCTGAGCGTCGCCTTGCGCACTCAGGCGTTTTGCCGTTGACGCGGTCTGGGCCGTAGCGGGCTCAACACGTTAAAAAACGCCCGCGCGTTTATATTGTGCGGGCGTTCAATTCGCATACGTAGGATGGATTCCAAATAAAGAAGATGGGTTCGTCAAGTGCGTCGGCTGCTACGATGTGCTTATTGGTAATCAGGCGGTACGAAGTCGAAGTCTTCGGCTGCCTTCTTGGCGATGGGCTCGAATTCGAACATGGCCATGAACGCGTCGGTCTCGATGCCGTGGTTCTTAAGGGCAACAGGGCTGATGGAGCCAAAATTGCTCTCAAGGTAGGCCATGTTCTGGTCCATGAGCACCCATCCGTCTGCAGGATTGTATGCTGGAGCCTTTCCTGCAGGCAGCGGGATAAAGAAGTGGTTGGCAATACCGAAGTCGGTCAAGAAGCTATCTACCAGTTTGCGCCAGCCAACCTTGTCGAGTCCCGGTGCATAACCGCCAAACGCGAGCGCCACCTTTTCAATGGGCTTGCCCAAGGCGTTGGGCAGGAAAATGTGCCTGATTTCGAACAGCAGGCATTTTTTTTCGCCGGCTTTCCAGTTGGCCGCCAAGGCTTCTTCAAGTGCGGGCGTGAGCACCGTGGGAAGGCCGCTGTATGAGCCAAGCGGCTCGTCAAGTTGCATGCCGCGGTTGTTGGTGTCCCATGCCTCTTGAATCATGTTCATCTTCACGTAGCAGTCGTCCTCGTAAACGGCAAGGCCCGAGAACTCGCAGAAGCCACGCTTGCGCAGCTCATTTGAGGCGCGGCTGAAGTACAGCTCGCCAAACGTAGACTGATCGGACGTGTGCTTTTTCAAATCGGAAACCAGGGGGCTGAAAAGCTGATCGCGTGATTCGAATCCGTACACGGCCATGGTCACCTGGTCGATGTCGATTTCAAATATCCAGACAGTGCATTCGGCGTCGGTGATGCCCATCAGAGCGCGGGCAATAGGGGTTGCCTCGCCAACGGTTGCCAGCGTGAACGTGGTGTCGTCCAAGGTTACCTCAATGGCGAACGATTTTCCGTAGGTGGTGGCGTTGCTTACCTTGGCACCCAAGCCGAACACGTTCTCAACAAGAAGCTCGCCAAAACGCGCGCCTTCGCGCAGAGGAATCTCTTTGTCTGCCCATACGCCTTGAATAACGCGGTGGCGCGGGTGCGCGGCATCGCGACCATCGTAAACGCTGCCGCATGAGAACACCTTGAACGGGGTGGTGCGACCAATGGTTGAAAGCTGCGCGGCAAGCAGCTCGCTGCGCAGTGCCCAAGAGCCGTTTTCCAGAACAATGGGCTTGCGAAGCATCTCGGAAGGCCGGTCGAAAATTTGAATGGCCCAGTCAAGCGGCTCAACTTCTGCCGCGGTGTCATCGTCGATAAGTGTGAATCCGCCCAGAATGAGCGCGCGCTTCAAAGCGTCTTCTTGCGCGCGGAGCGGGAAGTGCGTTAGCTTTTCCATGCTGACCCTTACTACGAAAAGGATATGCGTCTGTAAAGCAGGTGTACTGTTCGGATGGAAAAGATGAGTGATCAAGGGCGTGTAACCTGCTTGCGTTGGTGCTATCATAAGGCAATCAATTGGAAATTGCAATAAAATTTCCATCAAATTGGAAATAAATTGAATTAGTATCGAAAAAGATGATAAAAGCACCTTCTGGGGCGCATACGAAAGGAAACGCCATGAAATTCGACGTCACTCCCGAACTGGCATCGCTGCTCAAAACCATGCGCGTGCACCATGGCGTATCCTCAAAAGACGTTGCCGAGCATTTGGGAAAAAGCCCCTCGTACCTTTCGAAGTTGGAGGGTGGCGCCGTGCGCACCATTGACGAGGACCTGCTCAAAGCGGAGTTGTCTTTCGTGTGCGGGGGCGCCGACTTCTATGATTCGGTGCTTCCCGATGTCGCCCGCATGCTGCTTAACACCATCGATGCCGATCGGCTGATAGAGCAGGTATGGCTGCTGCAGCTTGACGTCATCGAACGTCCCGTAGCCGTTCCCGAGGCTATGGCAAGCGACATAAAGCTGCATTTCGACAGCATGCACATTTCAGGCGCGCAGGTTGCCGCGCATATCAACGCAAACCTCGATTCCGAGCTTACCGAATCGTTCCCCGCAAACCGGGTGGTTGCCGTCGATTATGCGGGAAACCGTCGCTTGCTGGTTCGCACCGATTTTCCCGTTAACGCTATTGAACAGGTGATAAGCGGAGGCGCTCCCAAAACCAGTTTCATTATCATTTACACCATCGTGCATGCTATGTTCCGTATGCAGCGTTTCCCCAACGTTGCCACGAAACTTCCCCCTGACGAGGCGATATCGCTTCTTAACAGCGTCTCGGATTATCTGAATCGATGGGATATTCACTCGCTGGTTGATTTTGCCCGCTACTTAACCACCGATGATTTCATCTCTCATCAGCTTCCTTTGGCAACGGCGCAATCGGGCGTGGTGGAGCGCATTTCCGCCCAGCTTGACGAAATTGTCTCGCACGATTCGCTGGGGGCCATCAGCAAGCTCAATGCGTTCTGCGACACACTGAAATGGGATCCGGCGTTTGCGCTTAAGCTGCTGGGCCTGCCGTTTTCCAAGCTTTCCGATTTAAGCTACGCCAACAAACGCAAGCTCATAGAGGAAATTGAGTCGTTGGTGGAGTCTTACGACGCCCTTGATGAATTTGAGCGCAAGCTGGAATCGTATTAAGCGCCCACGTGAGCGGGCGTTTCCCGCGCATTAAATAATTGAAGCTGCCATCGTTTTGAATCCCTCCGATGCGGTATTTAGTCAGGTACGGCTTTTAGTCGGATGCGCTTGCTCCACGGTTTGCGGCGAATGATTCTTGCCATAAAAGAAATTAATTTCCAAATGAATAGAAAATAATTGAATTATTGATTCAACTATTCTACAATCGCAGCGATGAGTGATTAAAGGAGGGGCATTCTCAGAGGAGCTATCAATGAACACTCAATTCCCGAAGCTGTTGGAGCCGGGGACTATCGGGCGCTGGGACATTCCCAACCGTATCGTTATGGCCCCCATGGGCACGCTTAATGCCGACAACGAAGGCTTTATCACCGACCGTACCCTGCGTTTCTACATCGAGCAGGCCAAAGGCCAGATGGGTATCATTTTCGTTGAGTGCACGTTTATTGACGAGTTCGCGGGCAAAGGCGAAGAAAACAGCCAGATGATCACCCGCCAGGAGCACGTGACCGGTCTCGCTCGTTTGGCAAGCGCGATTCGCGATCATGGCGTGAAGGCCGTTTTGCAGCTTAACCATATGGGCAAGCAAATTACCCTAATGGATCGTCCGTCCATGGGACCTTCCACCATGAACGAGATGATGGGCGGCATCATGCCGTTCCCTATTACCGGCATGTCCAAGGCTGAAATCAAAAAGACCATTCAGCAGTTCGGCATTGGTGCAAAACGCGCCAAGCAGGCAGGTTTCGATGGTGTTGAGATCCATGGCGCCATCAACCACCTTATCGCCATGTTCTGTAGCCCGTTCTATAACCACCGCACCGATGAATACGGCGGATCAACCGAAAATCGCGTGCGCTTCTACAAAGAGATTATCGAGGAAGTGCAGAAGCAGTGCGGAAAAGATTTCCCCATCGTTGCCCGTCTGTGCGGTGATGAGTGCAGCCCTGATGGTCTTACGCTTGAAGAGGGTGTGGCCCAGGCGCAAATTCTTGAAAAGACCGGCATCGTCGCGTTCCATATCATGGGCGGCGATTACCGCAACGTGAAGTGCATCAATGCACAGTACGACAAGCGCGGTGACTACAAGTACGTTGCCAAGGCCTTCAAAGATGCGGGCATCAAGATCCCTATTATTCTCGACGGCGGCTTCACGACGCCCGATATTGCCGAGCAGGCTCTTGAAGAGGGCGTTTGCGACTACATTGGTTTGGGTCGTCCGATTATTGCCGACCCCAATTGGGCTATCAAGCTGCGCGAAGGGCGACCCGAGGACATTAAGCCGTGCATTCGCTGCACGAAGGGATGCGTAGGCACCATGGCAACGTTCTCGTCGGCTTACGGTTTGCGCTGCTCGGTTAACCCGCAGTGCAATATGACCGGCATTCGCGACATCAATCCCATTACCCGCGTGAAACGCGTGGCAATTGTGGGTGGCGGCCCTGCCGGTTGCGAGGCTGCATGCCTGCTGCGCGAGCGCGGTCACGAGGTTGATCTGTACGAGAAGCGTAAAATTGGCGGCACCATGAACGAGGCCGCTTTCGACCCCGAGTTCAAGGGAGACATCACCAATCTTATCGATTACTACGCGACGCAAGTTGTCAAACGCGGCGTGAACGTCATCTACAAGGAAGCTACCGCTGCCGATATCATCGATGGTGGCTATGATGCCGTTATCGTGGCAACAGGCGCTCCCGCTCTTCCGGCCTCTTGCAAGGGCGCAGCAGAGCATCCCGGCAAGGTGATTTCCGCCTTCGATTACGCCAGCAATCCTCAAGCGGTGGAACTGGGCGAGCGCGTGCTGGTTGTGGGCGGCTGCTTCATGAACCTCGAGATGGCCTATTCGCTGCTTA
>JAZQAV010000098.1:0-4517 GCA_045545435.1 Eggerthellaceae bacterium
GCCCCCAAAACCCGTCTGCGGTTTTCTTCTACCGCATCAAGGTTGTCGCCCACATGCGCACCAAGGTTAAGCGACGCATACGGGCCGCTTGAAGCACCTCCCGCGCGACTGGTGAAGGCTATGCGGGTACCGCACGCCTCAAACAGCGCATCGTCGGTAAGCATAAAAAGGCGATGCGCGCCCAGAGGACGCGCATCGAGTGTTGGTTTCGGCAGTGTAGAAGCAACGACCATATTCGCGAAACCGCTCCTTACCTAAACCGCCCTTAACGCTGACGCTTCAGGAAATCGGGGATGTAGTCCTCATCGGTGAAGCGATTAGCAGAGGTTGTTTGCGTGGCGGTAGAGGTACGAGCAGGAGCCGGAGCGCTGAAGACCGAAGCGTTGGTGGCTGCAGGCGTCGAGCTTGCCGTGGAAGCGAACAAATCTTTGCGCGGCGAGAAGTCGAAGCTGGACTGCTGCTCGTTAGGCTGGCCTTTGAAGCCCGTTGCAATAACGGTGATGCGGACGGTATCGCCCATGGCCTCGTCAACAATTTGGCCATAGATGATGTTGGCGTTTTCGTCTGCGCACGCTTCAACGGTGCGAGCCGCAGCGTCAACCTCGGTAAGCGTGAGGTCGGGGCCGCCGGCAATGGAGAACAGAACGCGCGAAGCACCCGCGATGGAGGTTTCGAGCAGGTTGGAGTTGGTTGCCTGCTGTGCGGCCTCAAGAGAACGGTTTTCGCCGGACGCGATGCCGATGCCCATCATGGCCGTGCCGGCGTCCTTCATAACCGTGCGGATGTCCGCAAAGTCAAGGTTGATGAGGCCGGGAACGGTGATGAGGTCGGTGACGCCCTGAATGCCCTGACGAAGCGTATCGTCGGCAATGCGGAACGCATCGAGCATCGAGGTTTTCTTGTCAACCACTTCGAGCAAACGGTCATTCGGGATGACGATGAGGGTGTCAACCTTTTGCGAAAGCAAATCGACGCCCTGCTCGGCCTGGTTGCGACGGGTGCGACCCTCGAAGGAGAACGGCTTGGTAACGATGCCCACCGTAAGCGCACCAATTTCCTCACGCGCAATTTCGGCTACAACCGGAGCTGCGCCGGTGCCCGTGCCGCCGCCTTCGCCAGCCGTGACGAACACCATGTCGGCTTCGGCAAGGGCCTCGCGAATTTCATCGCGGCTTTCCTCGGCAGCCTGAGCGCCAACCTCGGGATTTGCGCCTGCACCGAGGCCACGGGTTAAATCTTGGCCAATATGAATAGTTTTGTCTGCATCGGACATAAGGAGTGCCTGGCGATCGGTGTTGACGGCGATAAATTCGACGCCGCGCACGCCCGCTTCAACCATGCGGTTCACAGCATTCGTGCCGCCGCCGCCCACTCCGACGACCTTAATGACCGCCAAATGCTCGGAACCCAAATTGTTTGGCATTGTATCCTCCACACCTCTGTTTTACTTTTCAGCTGCGTTCCAAGGGATACCGTATCTGAAAATATACGACACCGTATCTTTGTTGATTTTACACGATGATTACCTGAATGCAACGAAGATACTGCAAACGACCTGCGCAAGTTCACATATAGCACGTTAAAGGCACGCGAAAATGCGCCAAACGTCCACCGCGGAGCGCCCAGCAAGGCCTAAATCGTTCGCCACGTAGGATTGGTGACCGTGCGAACGTTTATGTAGGCCACGCTATCGGGGTTGTCGGCCAAGATCTTTAAGATGACGCGCTCTTTATCGCGAATGCTCTCGGCCTTCCCGAAAGCAACCTCCACCCCGTTGTTGAGCATGATGGTGGTTTCATCGGGGCCTGCAGCCGAAACCTCCACAACCATGCCGGCTAGCTCGGTGGTCATCCCCGATACGATGTCTAGCGCATTGAGCACGTTTGAATCGGTACAAAACGTTCCAATTTGCGCCTGCGTGCCATAGGGCACGTTCACGATTTTAAGCGCATTTTCGGCATCCGTGTAAATTTGCTCGCTGGTGTTCTTGCCCGCCTCCGAATCGCGCGCCGGGATGGGCATGAGCCACATGTGATCGGACGATATGGCCCACTGCTTGGTTGAACGACCGGTTGACGTGGGAACCTCCACCACAGCGGTGATGGTGCGCTCGGTAACGGTTATGCGCAGTGTGTTGGGAAACGCTCGCTCAACGCTCACATCCTGAACCCAGGCGTTTTGCATCAGGCGGCTTTTTATGGTGTCCACATCAACCCTGAGCAACGTGCTTCCCTCGGGCACATTCGCCATCAGGGCCATTTCGTTGGACGTCAGATGCTCCGCACCGGTAATCTCAACGTTTTCGATAGTGAACAAATCGGAGTTATAGGCAACACCGCCGGTAATTACCAGCGCAATGATAACCACCAGAACAACGATGATGCGCGCGGCGTAATTGCGGGCACGCTTTTGGGCGCGCTCGTTGCGCTCGGCGCGCTTGATTTGCCCAATGCTCACCGACTCAAGGCGCGACGACTTCCGTTGGCTTGCAGAGGTTGGCACATCCTGCCCAGAAGGTGCAAAAGACGACGAATTATAGCGCCCGCCGGGAATTGCCGTGAACGTATCGGGAGTTGACGAGCGAACCGTATGCTCACGATATGTGCGGGGCGCGGGCGCAAAGCGGTTGACGCGATCGCGATTGCGAATAGTGCGCGCGTTTGCCGCGCGTTGCGCACTTTGCGAAGTTCGCCTGGAGGCACGCGGCTGCGACCCGCGCGCAGAACGCGCACTGCTACGCGTGGTTCTGCGCGAACCCGAGGAAGCGGACCTCCGGTTGTAATTCGATTCCATGCGCCTCGTACACCTTCGCCTGTATGCGCTTCATAAGCCCGATAACATCACTGGCGGTAGCCCCGCCGGTATTAACGATAAAGTTCGCGTGAACCGGCGACACCAAAGCGCCGCCAACGCGTTCGCCTTTCATGCCTACGCTTTCGATAAGCGCAGCGGCCGACTTATCGGCCGGATTGCGAAATACGCTTCCGCACGAAGGAAGTCCCAACGGTTGCGTGGCCTTCCGACGATTGTGCGTAGCCTCCATTTTCGCTCGGATAAAAAACGAATCCGAAGGGGTAACGGAAAGCTCGCACTCTGCGATGATATCATCGGGCAAAAACGAACTTGTCCGATAATCCCAGGCAAGCTCATTTGCGCGAAGTTTTTCCATATGCGCGCCATCGCCTCGGTTTTCACCCACGCGCATCACGGTCACGCTTGAAACGCAGTCGCCGATGCAGCCTTCGTGCGTGCCCGCATTCATGCGCAGCGCGCCACCAACCGTTCCCGGTACGTCAACCGCAAACTCCAAACCGCCCAGCGAGCGATGCAGGGCTTCGCGCGCCACCTGGGAAAGCATGACCCCCGCGCCCACCACCAGCAGGCTTCGCTCCTCGTCGTATCGGAGCGAGCGAAAATCACGGCCCAGGGTTATCACCACGCCGTCGAAGCCGTTATCGGAAACGAGCAGGTTGGTTCCCCTGCCCACAACAACCCAGGGCACACCATAGGTTTCGCATGTTTTGATGAGGCCTAAAACCGCGCTTATAGAGTGCGCCTGCACGTAGTAGCGCGCTGGACCGCCAATGCGGTAGGAGGTGTGGCGGGCCAAAGGCTCGTCGCTGAACACATCGCCATCGAAGCCCGATCCCGCAAGATATCCCTCTACGCCCGTTGCGTGCAAAGCCGCCATACTGCAAACACGCGCCTAACGAGCGTCTGAAGTATCGGCTGCGTTCAACGCCGCAAGATCTTGACGGCGCAGAGCATCAATGAGCTGCGGTCCCATAGCGGTTACATCGCCCGCGCCCATGGTAATAACCAAGTCGCCGGGCTTTACCTTTTTAAGCAGCTCGCCCGCAACTTCAACGCGGCGGGCAACATATTGCGCAGGCGGATGACCCTCATGCTCAAGAATCACATTCATGAACGTTTTGCCGGAAACACCGGGAACCGGCGCTTCGCCCGCTGGATAAACATCCATGAAAGTTACCGTGTCGGCTTTGTCGAACGCGGAGCCGAACTCGTCGTGCAGCACCTGCGTGAACAAGCCAACGCGCGAGTAGCGATGCGGCTGGAACAGCACATGAACATGCTTGAAGCCCAAGTTCGAGGCCGCTTCGATGGTTGCAGCGATCTCGGTTGGATGGTGAGCGTAGTCGTCAACCACCGTGACGCCTTGCTCCTCCCCTACGAAATCGAACCTGCGACGAACGCCGCGGAACTGCGAGATGGCATGTGCGCTGTCTGCAGCAGGAACCCCCAGCTCGGCCAAAAGACCAATGACACCCGTTGCGTTAAGAACGTTGTGCTTTCCCGGGTTTTGCGCGATGGAAGACTCAACCACCTGGCCGTCGGGCATGCGAACGCTGAACTTCGTGCTGATGCCCAGCTGCTCGAAGGAAACCACCTGCACGTCAACATCATCGCCAAAACCATACGTTTTTACCGTGCGACCCGTCTCGCGCGCCAGGCGAACCGCTTCGGGGTCTTCGGCGCACACCATGGCGATACCGCCT
>JAZQAV010000099.1:0-50868 GCA_045545435.1 Eggerthellaceae bacterium
CCAGCGCACGCAATCTGGTCGAATCCGCCGAAGAACGGCAGGCTGCCGTCTCCCCCGTACGCGAACGACCATCCGCAGACCACCCAGAGCACGCCCACGATTCCGATCACGCCCATGACCATGATCATGGTGTTCACAACGTTCTTGCGTCGCGAAAGACCGCCGTAGAAAAAGGCGAGTCCTGGCGTCATAAGCAGCACCAGCATCGTGCACACAACCATAAACGCTGTGGACCCCGAATCGTACACAGTAACCACCCAACCTCTCTTAGCTTGTACCATGCTGCTTGGGGCGATGTCGCATGCGATTGCCTATCTCATGCGACCGATTTGTTTGAGCATGGCCATGCGTGTTTAACAAAAACGAGTCTAGGGCGGGTGTATTTCCTGCAGATTGCAGTAACAGAGGCGAAACGAGGCCTTAATCGCGCCGAAAAGAACGCGAAACCTCACCGAAACAGGGGCGGCGCTAGAGGTGCGGGTAGGGGTGTGCAACGATGATGCTGGCGGGGCGCGAAACGGCGGCACCGGCAACGGTTTCCTCGGTGCTGAGGGTGTTCAACTTAAGCGTGTGGGAGCCCCAAACGGTTATGGCTTTAAGAAGCGCCAGCGCATCTTCTTTGTCGCAAGCGGCTACGATGCGATCTTCGTAGGCGGCAAGCCAGTAATTAGCGTTGAAGAGCAGGCGATCCGCGGACGCTTGCGTCCCGCGACGCAGTCCCGAGCGATCCGACGATTCAATCGAGAAAACCGTTTTGGGCGCGAGCGAGTATTCGCGTGCCTGGTATGCGCAGATGACCGTTTTTACGATCTCTATAGGCTTGATGCCCTCAGGGCGCTTTTCAAGCTCCTTTGCGAGCATTTCTTTTGCAGCGTCAACTGCTGTTCTGGCTTTTGGCTTTGGTTTGGTCATTTCGGCAGGCCTTTATCAATGGTGTGAGCGGTTGTTTCCAGCGGGTCTGCGCGTTTGGTTGGGCTTTGGTCCGTCACCCTGAGTGCAGTAATTTCGCCTGACCATATGATATCCGTTCGCATCCCGCTCATTGGGCAACGGATGCGCGTTATTGCGCTCGCTGATGGTGCAACCGAATGGTTTGCCATTGCTCTCGTTGTCGCGCGGTGCCGTGTTTGTCGCGCGCCAGGCGCCATCTCGTGCGTTTGCTTTCAGCGGCTCTTCTCATAAGAACGGGTAGGCATAGTCGAAAAAAATGCAACCGAGATGCGCGTGCAGGTAAATACGAATATAAAGTCGTAATTTGGCATTCTGTCTAAACATTATTAAAATACTCGTCATGTTTAAAAGCGACCTGAGGGGTGTATCGTGTTTTACTACGATCGATCCGTGCTGCCTGTCTATGCATCTGACGTTGTTGTTTACAGCTTAGACTGGGATATTCTTGAAAGCCTTATTTGCGAACATCCCTGTAATATCGTAATGGTTGAGGTTGCGGGAAAGTTAAGCGGAATAATCAGCAATGGCGATATGATTCGCGCTCGAGAGCAAGGCGCAAATTCCGTTGCTGTAAACACGAATATCACGTCGCTTCAGGGCAAGCGGTTCATGGAGGCTCGCGAGATATTTAAGGCCAAGGATTTCATCCGCGAGATTCCGGTGGTGGATGAAAACGGTGCGCTCACTGGTATATGCAGCCGCTACGACGACTTGCTGTACCTGGAATACAGCAACCCTTGGACTTCGAATCGTTATGCCGAGCCGTTCGTAAAGCAATACAAACGCGTTTACTTTGTAAAGCCGCCCGAGGGCGACAGCGAGCGCCAGTCCGTCATGCAAACATGGGTGGAGCATTTCGAAAACTGGGGCGTTGCGTGCGAGCTCATTGATTTTGCGAGCATCCCTCTTGTAGCCGATCGGGCGAAGGCCATTCTGGTAACCGACGAGGAACAGAGTTTGGCCGCTCATGCATATTTAGAGGTAATACTGCAGAAGCAGTTTCCTTGGGGTGTTTTAAGGTCGTGCAAAGAATTTGAGAGCGCCATGGCGGAACACGCCTACGATGATTTGGTCCAAAAGCTGGCGAATGCGGGCGTATCCATTTACAACCTCATCTTTACCACCGATGAAACCACGCCTGGTAGGAAACGTTTGAACGAAGGCTTTCGCAATTGGTTGGCGAAGCCCGAAGCGCGCAAGGTAAACCCGTATGTAGTTCCATCGCAAGCGAAGGCTTTCTACGGGGAAGACTACAGCGAATCGTATGCTCAGCAAGTTGGCAAACATGTTGTTGAGCTTGAAAAGAATGACAACTATACGCGTTTGAAAGACTGCAGCTACCCCTATTTCAACGTCGTGAACGGAGAGCGCGTAACCATTGGGCAACCAGATGACGCGCCGCGCACCATCTACTTCTTTGGTCCGTGCATCATGATAGGGGCGTTCGTTGAGGACGCGCATACGATTGAGAGCTGGCTGCAACAAAAGCTGAACGCCGCCGGCTATCGCTTCAAAGTGGTTAACTGCGGGTGCTATGAAAGCCATTATCAAGAAATGGTGCACATGGCTTCAACGCCCATGAAACCAGGCGACATTGTGGTCATGCATATTGAAAACAGGCACTATGCAGGCACGACTGCTCTTGATGTGACCGATGTGCTGGACAAGCATAATGTTCCCAATGATTGGCTTTTGGACATTCCCTTGCATTGCAACGGCAAGGTAAACGAACTGTATGCCGAAGCGCTCTTTCAGCGCATGTTGGAGGATGGCGTGTTGGACGATGCGCCCCAAACCGCATCGATTGATGCCCAATCTGCTGGTAAGCGCGTCATGCTCACGCGCGAGATGGCGGTGAATTCGCTGTATCTCGATTTGTATTTTAATGACTTCCACCCAGAAGAGGGCATGACCGTTGGCACCGTTGGCATGCACGGCAACCCCTTCACGCTGGGTCATCGTTACCTTATTGAAACGGCCAGCAAGCGCGTCGATAAGCTGTTCGTGCTTCTTATCGGTGACGATCTGGGGATATTCAGCTACGCCGAGCGGTTTGCGATGGCGGTTGACGCCACGCGCGATCTTCAGAACGTCACCATTGTCTCCGGCGGCCCCTTCCAAGCCACCAGGAATGTGTTCCAGGGGTATTTCCTGCGCATCGAACCTTCTGAGATGAAAGATGATGCCCTTGACGATACGCTCATCTACGCAGAGATCATTGCGAAAAGGCTCGGGGTTACATATCGTTTTCTTGGCGATGAGCGACATAATCCCAAAATGAGCTTCTTTAACGAGCTCATGCTTGAAACGCTTCCAAAATACGGTATCAATGCGATTGAAATACCGCGCTTGGCAATAGACGGCAAGTCTATCTCGGCATCAACAAGCCGTGATGCCGCACGTGACGGCGATGTCGATACGCTGCTTAAGAACGTTCCGGAAACAACGCTCAAATATCTTATCGGCTAGTTGGAAACGCGTTTGAGGTAGGTTGCACATGGCTGATCGCATACAACTCGCTTTATGGGGGTATGGGTATTATGGCAAGGACTTCGAAGCTGTTTTGAAGCAAAGCTGGGCTGATACCTGCACCGTTACGGCCCTTTTCGATTAGCGGTTCGAGCACATTAACAATGCCACGCCGGACAAATCCGTGAAAGACCCCGCTGACATCGAAAGGTTTTATCGCGCGGGTCTTTTCGATGCGGTTGTGGTGGGCATTTTCAATCAGCGGCAGCGAGAGCAGGTTGAATATCTGCTGTACGGGAAGGGAATACCCGTGGTTTCCCTTATTCGGTCGCCTGTTTTTAAACCGCTCGAGTTCTTTGAGCAAGCGCCCAGCGAATTGTCTCTCAAGTGGAGCGGATATAGCCTCTGTGAATTCGAGGGGATGCGCCTGGAGGTGCAACCGCACAGCGGGTATCCGTTTATTTACGACAAGAATGGCAACGTGAACAGCGCGTATTGGCTTGACTATCACTTTCTGCAAGAACCCTTTGCGCGCCTGTTCCGCCCTTCCGAAAACGCTGTGGAGGTCGAGCTTGCCGGGCAGTGGTGCGTGCTGGCAAAGGTGTATGCGAAAAACTACTGGCACTTTACGTTCGAGGTGCTCGATCAGGTGTGGATGCTCGAAAAAAGCGGTTATCAGGGGAACTATATTTTAAACAAGCCCTCGTTTGCGCCTGAGCTGCTAACGTTGCTGGGCATTGACCTGAAACGGGTGTTTTGGCTTGAAGATTTTGACGAGGGTACGGCATACCGCATCGAAAGGCTTGTGTGCACCGTTCTTAATAAGAACAATGGCGCGC
Source organism: Eggerthellaceae bacterium (assembly GCA_045545435.1). Taxonomy (GTDB): domain Bacteria; phylum Actinomycetota; class Coriobacteriia; order Coriobacteriales; family Eggerthellaceae; genus UMGS1502. The sequence continues at coordinate 4,260 of JAZQAV010000099.1, forward strand.
ACTCTGCCAGGGTTTTAACGGAAATGGCGCCGGACATTGTACGCAACCTGCCGCCATCTGACATTTCTTATCCCGAACGCGTATACGTGAAGCGCATAGGCACGCGCAAGCTGAATGTTTCGGAAGAGATGCTGCGCCAATACGGATTTGTAACCATAATTCCCGAAGAACTGAGCGTTGCCGAGCAAATCAGCTATTTCCATAACGCCCGTGTTGTGCTGTCGCCGCATGGCGCCAACACAACGAACTCGCTTTACATGAAGCCCGGTAGCGTGCTTATTGAAACGTTTCCCAACGAGTACACCATCTACTTCTTTTTGCACACGCTCAGGTTGCAAGGCGTGCACTATATTCCCCTTGCTGAGTCGAAACTGGATGCGGAAGGTCACCCAGGGGGCATGTTTGCAGATTATTCGATAGATCCCCGTTTGCTGGAAATGGCAATCAAGAGCGCCATTCAGCTAGCGGGCACAACAAACTGCTAGCCTGGGGCAAGCCCTGGGTGCAACAGCCATCTATTTCTTTGGCGAATGGTAGAACAACACGGTAACCAGGGCGCACAGGTTAAACACGGCAACGCACAGCAGCATGTTCTGGTAACCGGCCAAACCGGGCGCGCTGGCGATCATTCCCGTGAGAATTGCAGGAGCAACGGTGGTTCCTATCTGGCGAATGAGCGTGATAGTGGCAATGGCGGCAGCGCTATCGGCTTTGTTCGTGTTTTCCAGAATCATGTAATTGGTAGGGGCGCCCATGGCAAATCCCATGCCCAGGCCCACCACGAATAAGCCAGCAATAAGCGTGGGCATGCTGGGTGCCACCACCGCAATAAGCGCAAGGTACAAAAGACCCGCTATGCCAACCGAGAACCCAATAATAAGCACTGGCTTGGGTCCAATTTTGTCGATGGCTTTTCCGCCCAGGGGAGTCACGATGATGGATGCCGCGCCAATAGCCAAAATGTAGTAACCGCCCGATCCCAGTGGGGCTCCCATGGCATACTCTGCCATTTCGGGAACAAGCACCAGCGATATCACGAAGCAGCCAATGAAGAACGAGGCAATCATCACCACCGCGATGGGCTTGCTGTGGAAGTACTCAAGATGAAAGACCGGGTCTTGGGCCTTTTGCTCGGCGAAGCGGAAGGCAAGCGCGCATACAAGGGCGCTTGCAAAGCAGGCGAGCGTTGGCGCTGATGTGATGCTGGCGGCGAAATTGGTGAAATCGATGCTGCGGATTCCCAGCAAAAGCAACAGAACAAAAAGCACGAACAGTATTGATCCCGCTACATCGGATGTGCCTGCGGAAGAGGCGGATGCTAGCTTGTGGCCGCGTGCTTGTTCGGCGGCGACAGCTTGGTCGTTGGGTACGAAGGCGACCGCCATGAACATGATTGCGATGCAAAGCGGAATGCACAAGTAGAACATCACGGGCCAGTTTTGGATTCCAAAAGCACCCATAATGGCACTGCCAACTGCAGCTCCAAGCACATTTGAAAGGCCCATGGTGGCTGCGGCCATTCCCAAGGCCATTCCGCGTTTTTCCTCCGGGAAGGTAGCTGCTATCTGCGCGTTTGCGACAGGTATCATGCCGCCGGCGCCAGCGGCCTGCATAACGCGGCCTACCAGCAGCACGTTGAAGTTGTTGAGGGGTTGCGCGAGTCCGCAGGTTAAAGACCCTACGGCAAAGATGCCGACGCATATAACAAAAATGCGCTTTCTACCGCGGCGGTCGGCCGCCTTTCCAATGATGGGGATAAGGGCGGCGTAGAACAGCGAGTAGATGTTAATCATCCATATTCCCGTTGCGCCATCAACGCCCAGGTCGGCTTGGACAACCGTGCGCACGGGTGCAACCGCGCCAAGGTACAGGCCTCCAATAAGTATACCGAGCAAAAACGTAGCGAGTACGGCTCCGGTTTTCGGCGCTCCGTTTGACGGCGCGCCTTGGGGTAGATCAGCAACCACAATAATGTCCTAACGCAAAGCGAAGCTACCCAGATAGCGCAACGAAAATGCCTTGTTGCCGCTCAGGGTTTTGAAGGCGTCGTATCCGCCGCCTTCGCATTCGATAAGATAATGGTAGTTACCCAATTGGGTTTTCTCGGGGCGGTCGTGAACGGCTACGATGCTTAAGCCAGCGGCGCTAGCCTCGTTCAACAATGCGGTAAGCTGCGAGGCGGGGCCAGTGGCTACGAAGACCATGCGGTCTGCGGGCTTTTGGTTGGGCGCCTCGGTTGATAACACGTAAAAACGGGTGACGTTGTCGTCATTCATCTGAATGCTGGGAGCAAGCACCGTAAGGCCGTACAGCTCAGCGGCGGACGCCGATCCAATTGCCGCACATTGAAGTCCTTCGGATTCGGCGGCTTTACGCGCGCCTTCAGCCGTGGAAGAAACCTCAACCAGCTGGGCGTTGGGAAGGTTTGCTTCGACCCAGGCCTTTCCTTGGGCGATGCCTTGCTTGTGCGAGTACACAACGGTAATGTCGTCGTACGTTGCTTCGGGTTTTGCCAGTATGTTCTGCGTTATCGGCAGTTCCACCTCGCCAACGACGCTCACATTCTCGTGCGCTATAACTTCATCAAGGTATTCGCTTACCGGGCCGCCTATCGTGTTTTCTTGGGGAATGACGGCAAAGTCGCTATCGCCTACCACCAATGTCGCAATAGACGCGGCAACGTTTTCGCACGGAAGGTACGTCCCCTGCGCATTGAAGAACCGTGCGCAGGCTTCCTGTGTGTAGGTTCCCTGCGGTCCCAAATAGCTTACGCGTGTTTGCGAATAGTCAAGGTTCTCCGGAGAATCTTGGGAAGATGCGCTCTCTGAGGCGCTTCCCGTTGATGAAGCTGCGGCGCGGCTTGAGGCGTTGGATGACGCCGCAGATGCGCTTGCGTCGTTTTGAGACGCCGACGTGCATCCGGCAAAAGCTAAAACGCCTGCCAGCATTAAACTTATCAATCGAATGCGCTTCATCGGGTCCTTCTTTTGCGTTTTGGTGTTGCCAGTTTGGGGATTATAGCATCATGCGCCGTTCGTGGTTGGCCAGACGGCAGATGCTCGCTGTTTTGCACGAGAGCTCAGCCTGCAAAGCGACGCTTTCGACGCTCCGCTAACGTGCAGGGGCATGCGCGGGTTTGTTTTCAAAAAAATTACAAAAGCCCTTGACCCTGACGTTACGTCATAGTTTATGCTCGTCGTACGGCGGAGAAAGGGAGCAACATCATGAACCGTGCGGCTGCGCACAAGCACGCGAACGCAAAAAAGCCCCCTGAAGATCTTACCGTGCACCAGGTTGCTCGGTTGGCAGGGGTAAGCGTTAGGACGCTGCAGTATTACGACAATATAGGTCTTTTGTCGCCCTCGACGCGTACCGATGCCGGCTATCGATTGTACGCGGCGCAAGATTTGGCGCAGCTGCAGCAGATAATGCTTTTTCGCGAGCTCGAGTTTCCGCTTAAAGAGATAAAGGCAATAATCGAAAGCCCGCGTTTTAACAAGCAACAGGCACTCGAGCAGCAGGTTGAACTGCTGAAACTCAAGCGCGACCGGTTGGATGGGCTTATCGCGTTTGCTGAGCGAACGATTGAAGAAATTGATGGCGATACGGGAAAGGAAGGCGCCATGGGCAATGATTTCCGTGCGTTTGATAACGCGCAATTGGACGAATACAAACAGAAGGCCCGAGAGGCGTGGGGCGCAACGGATGAGTGGCGCGAATACGAAGCGCGAAGCGAAGGTCGCACGGCCAAGGACGATGCCCTGTTGGGTGCTCGTATGATGGATTTGTTTATTCCGTTCGGGGAAATGGCGACCGCTGGAGTTGACCCAACGGCCCCTGAGGCGCAGGAACAAGCACGCGTTGTTCAGCGCTTCATCAGCGAAAATTTTTACCAGTGCAGTAACGAGGTGTTTGCGCAGTTGGGCAAGGCATATGGGGCGGGGGGAGCGTTTACCCAAAACATCAACGCGGCAGCCGGTGCGGGTGCGGCAGAATATGCCGCTCGTGCAATTGCCGCGTATTGTGGCTAACGCGCGCGACGGAGCAAGATCGCCGCGTATTTTGCTTGATGCTCGCGACGGAGCGAAAGCACCGCGTATTGTGGCTAACGCGCGCGATAGAACAATGTTGTGTGCAGCGATTGGAAGTTGCTTGTGATTAATTAGCTGCAAAGCACTCAGGGTTGCTTCAATCTGTTACGCTAAAGTCTGGCTCGCATTTCGGCGATGCCAGACTTTTCTTTTGCAAAAACGAAAGAGCCAACGAGAAGCAAGGGTGTCTTGCTTTTCGTTTTTTGCGTTTGCACTGCGGTATTGTAGGTTTGAAGAAACGGGGAGAGAAACGGTATGGGTACGCAACAAAAAAGCAGTTCAAACATGAGGCACTGGGCGGTTTTGGTTGGCTGCTGTTTGCTCATTGGCATATCGTTTGCCTTCCCCATGCTTTGCTTCAGCGTCTTTATTTCGCCTATGGTTGCGACGTTCCAATGCAGCGTTACCGAGGTGAGCATTTACTTCACGTTCGTTGCGTTTTCGGCGATTTTCTCGAGTTTGCTTGGTTCGCGCATCCTTGGTCGGTCTGTTCAGGGGACGGTGCTTATTGCCTCGATAGCCATGGGGGCAACCCTTATTGCGCTTGCATTGCTGCCGTCTGTTCCTATGGTGTGGGTTGCTGGCATTGTTGTTGGCCTGTGCTTTCCGTTGTGCACGACCGTGCTGGTTCCCATTGCAATAAACAGCTGGTTTGCGGTTAAGCAAGGCACCATCACCGGTATTGCTTTTGCTATGGTGGGCGTTTTCGGCATGGTGCTCAGCCCCACGTTTACGGCCCTCATTGGCTCGTTCGGGTGGCAAACGGCTTTGGTGATCGGCGGCCTGCTGGTTGCCGTTGTTCCTTCGCTGGTGGCCATATTCTTGCTGCGTCAGAGTCCTGCTGCAGTAGGGCTTTTGCCGTATGGGGCAAGCGAAGCAGCCGATGCGACGGCTGCCGAAGGTGCTTCAGCTCCTTCGGCTGGCAATACGGCTTCGTTTGTGGCAACCGCTGCATTCGCGCTGTGCTCGGTTGTTATGATCTTCGGTGGCTTCTTCGGAGATTTCAACTCGCAGCTGAACACCATTGCCCAAAAGGCCGGTTTCGATCCCGTGGTGGCCGGACTGGGTCTTTCGTTCGCTTCAGCGGGTCTTATGATCGGTAAAATCCTCATGGGCCTGGTAAAAGACAAGAAAGGCTCAGCGTTCGCGATTTCTTTGGGATGCGGTTTCGGCGTTTTGGCATTCTCGTCGGTTGCGGCGGGAGTTGCGACGCTCAATGTTATCTTGCTGTATGTCGGCTGCTTCCTGTCGGGCTTCTGCACCTGCTTGGGAACGCTGGGGCCGGCCCTGTTGGCTTCGGAGGCGTTTGCGCCGCAGCATTACGCGAAAGCGGTTTCGCATCTTTCGGCAGTATGCAGCTTGGGCATGGGCGCTGGCATTCCTTGCTACACGCTTACCTACGACCTTACCGGCTCGTATCTGCCTATTTTGATGGTGTGCATCGCGGTTCCCGTTTTGGTGACGGTATGCTCGATTGCGGCTATCAGGGCGGGCATGAAAATCCAAAAAGCTGCAGCCGTTCAGTAGCGTTACGAAGCAACCTGCAGCTACATTCGAGGCGCTGGATTCGCGAAAAGCGCCAAACACGACCTCAATGAACAGCCCCTTTGCGCATTGCGTGCAAAGGGGCTGTCTGTATATTTACTGCTGGTGTATTTGGTTGTAGGCCCTGTTAAGGCTGCTTGATTAACGCCACCTGCGCCTGTCGAGATAGTTGCGGCTGTTCATTTAGCGATGATGGTGCTCGCCGGAATGGCTGCCCGGGTGCTCGCCTGGTCTGCCGTTTGGCCGTCCGCCGCTGGGGCGTCCTTCGCCCTGTTGGTCGCGGCGGAATGCTGCTCGCTGAGGATTGTCGTGCGCATCGTGGCGCGGGCGTTCGTGCGTAAACGAACTGTCGCGTTCGTCCCGATACTGTTCGGTGGCGCTGTTCGCTTTCTTGGTGAGCACGTCAAAGAAGCTCGGCTGCTCCTTGGTGTCATCGGTGTGCGTTCGGAGGTGGGGCGGTGCGGGGTGGCCATCGGGTGGCCTGCGGAAACCTTCAGGGCTGGCTGGCGGCTCGTTTTCTGATTCGTTGGTCGCAAATGCTCCCGCAACGCCTTTCCCGGCAGCATATGCGGTTACGGCGCCAGCAACACCGTTTATTATCTGGCTGATGTGCTCGTTTTTGGCTTCTTCCGCGGCCTCAGCTGTTTCGCGTTGATACCCAAGTTCCTCTTGCGCCTCGATCCGCGCCTGCTCGGTTTGCACCGCGCTTCCCAAGTTTCCGCCGCACAGCGGACACTTCAGGTTTTCATCTGCCTCAACGTACGACCCGCAATACTCGCAAACCACCTTCATGGTGCACCCCTTTTGCTAACTCTTGTGCGTTGTTATGCGCATATGCGACTTTGAGCCGTTGCATTAAGCCGCACAACGTGTACTGGCTTTACTGTACGGATAAAACCTTAAAACCAGCTGAAGGTGCTGCCTCGTCTTTTGCAAAAGAAGCTGCAGGGTGTAGTTCGTTAACCCTCGGCGCGTTCGAGGAATTTCATGAGCGCACTCCACTCGCGTTTAATTTGCGCGCGTCCGCTTTCGTAGTTGCGATACAGCTCGTTGAAATCGCGCTCGGTTCCAGAAAGCGTGAGTTCGTCGCAGTAAAACACGTACGCTTTGCCATTGCGCTCCAAGGCATCAAGATGGTTGCACGCTTCGTTGTAGCGCGCGGTACGTGTGAGCACCGCGTCGCGCATGGCGGGGTGACGCCAGAAGAACGTTTTGGCCCAGCTGCTGCTGTCCGTTTTACGGTAGCCGCGCTTGCGGGTGCGTACTACGAATATCTTCTCGAAGCCATCGGCAAGGATGCGCTCCAATGGCAAACCGCCGCCAACCGCAAAACCGCCGTCGTAGCAGTACTGGCCGTTGATCTTTGGTGGCGGCATGAATATGGGAATGGTGGAGCTTGCCCGCACACGAATCATCAGGTCTTCTAGCGTGGCCATGTCTTCTTTTTGGAAGAACACATCGCGTCCGGTGTCGCGCTCGAAGGCGGGGATGGTCACCTTGGCAGGGTTTGCCTTGAACGTTTCGAAGTCGAAAGGCATGGCGCCTTGCGGCATGCCTGCCTCTTGGTAGATATAGTGCGCGTTGAACAGGCCTTTGTGCGCAAGAAACGTTTTCCAGTCGCCGATGTTGCTCATGTTCACGAACTCGGTGAACGAGGCAACCGTGCGCCATATGTCGCGCGACACGTAGTTGGCGGTGTTGGAGCTGCCTGCGCTCACACCGTATACATTATCGAAATATATGCCCTGCTCAAGCAACTCTGCAGCGACAGCGCAGGTGTAAGCAGCGCGCATGCTGCCACCTTCAAAAAGAAGGGCGGTTTTGAACACGTTGCTTTCAAGAGCGGAGGTCGGGGTGTTTCTTTTGTCTTGTGTGGCCATGTTTTGATCCCGCTGGTTTGTTGGTCTTAGCAAGCAATTATATGCTGTTTGAGCATCGGTGACGTCGATGTTGTTCGGGTGAAACTTTGCATTTTGATAGCGGCAGCACGTCGTGTTGCGTCGTTGTGCTAGCCTATTTTAATCCTATTTCGTCGGTTTTCTGGAGTGCAACAATGCGCGCAATCAAATTTTTCCTCGCCATTCTTTTCGCAGCATGCGCTATGGTCGCTTTGCCAACGATTGCTTTTGCCGAAGAATCGGGTCAGCCTGGGTCTTCCAGCTTGCTCTCAAACGAGTTGAATTTGAATGAGTCGGCTGGCCGCCTTGCGGCGTCTTCCAACGGCACCGATGGCTCAACTGCCTCGAATGGCGAAGGCCTTTCGGAGGGAACGCGCAGCGATGGCGAAGATACCTTGCGCGGCGAAGCAGATGGGACCAAAGGCGACCAGGGCGAAAACATGCCCGCGGAGCAAAGCGATCAAAATGGCTTTGGCACGGCCCAGGATGATGAAGACCTTGTTTCTCCTGGGAAAACCGACCAACCTGCGCAAGGCGCAAACGCTCCTTTGGCAGCGTTAGAGAGTAGCGCAAACGCATCAAATGCGTCCGAATCTTCTGAGGATGATTCTGATGCCCAGCAGGACGGAAACGGAAGCGGTCCAAGTGTGCTGTATCGGACGCATGTGCAAAATGTTGGCACCCAGGAATGGCAACAAGATGGGTCAACTGCGGGCACCGAAGGCTTTGGGCTTCGCCTTGAATCAATCGAGGTCGAACTGGAGAGCGATCTCGAGGGGATTCTTTGGGGCCAGGCTCATGTCGAGAACATTGGCTGGCAACGATTGCAGGGCGCGTCCTCCGATGGGGCCACGATAAAGCTGGGCACCGAAGGCCAGGCGCTGCGCATGGAGGCGGTGCGCTTCAGCCTTTCCGGAGATTTGTCGCGCTATTACGACATCACCTATCGCGTTCACGTTGAGAACCTGGGATGGCAGTCGTGGGTTCTTGGCGGTGACATTGCAGGCACGCTGCGCCAGGCATTGCGTCTTGAGGCAATTGAAATGAAGCTGGTGGAGAAAGACCCTTCAGCTGGTGATTCTGCATCGGATGGCGCTCCGGCTTTGGTTTATGCCGCCCATGTCGAAAACCTTGGCTGGCAACCCCAGCAACTCTCAGGGGAAACAGCCGGAACCACGGGCCAGTCGCTGCGTGTCGAAGCGCTTCGCGTTTGGTTGGACGATGCCTCGTATACCGGCGATGTCGAATACGAGCTTCACGTGGAGAACGTAGGCTGGCAGGGCAGCGTTAAAAACGGCGCCGTTGCGGGTACCACGGGAGAAGGTTTGCGCGCCGAAGCGTTGCGCATACTGCTCTCAGGCGATATCGCTGCTGTCTACGATATTGCCTATCGCGCTCACGTCCAAGATATTGGCTGGCAGCCTTGGGCGGTAAATGGTGGCATTGCGGGAACCACGGGACGCGCATTGCGCGTTGAGGCCATCCAAATAAAGCTTGTTCGCAAGGGCAACTACGCCATTGCGGAGGGCACCTACGAAATCACCCCATCGCAGGACGCTGCTTTTGCTGTTGACGATCCCAATTTTGCAACAGCGCTCGAAACTCAAATGCAGATAGCAACACGCAATTTGGGCCAAGCGCAAAAGTTCTACATTAGGCAAGAGTCGCAAGACACCTATTCGATTCAGGTTGTGGCGTCGGGTTTGTTCTTGGCCGATAAGGCGGGCAAGGTGGCGCAGGTTGCGGATTCTTCAAGCGACGATTCTCAGCGCTGGACGATGCTTTGGGATGGCGGAGTTGTTCTGGTCAACCTTGCCTCGGGCAACGTAATCGCGTTGGGGGATGCGGGGCTTTATGCGGGCGCCAAACTGCTGGTTTCCCCGGAAGCGTCCTCGAATAATCAGCGGTGGGTTTTAAGCCAGACGCAATTGATTACAAACGGCTACTACGAGATTCAGTCTCGCAATGGCACCTATGTTGATGTCAGCTGGGCTTCATACGCTAAGGGAGCCAACGTTCAGGCGTATTCGCACAACGGCAGTGCGGCTCAAAACTTCCATATATACCTTCACGATGGCGCATATGTGATTGAGAACAACAGATCGTTCATGGTGCTCGACGTTGATGGCGCAAGTACTTCAAATGGAGCGAACGTCATGCAGCATCCGTGGAATGGCGGAGGAAATCAGCGCTGGATTGCCTCAATCGATCGCGAAGGCTACCTGTCTTTTGAAAGCGTGAATTCGGGCAAGGTGCTTGCTATTAGCGGCAATTCCTCTGAGGCTGGGGCCAATGTCTGTCAGTATGAATCTACGGGCGAGCACGGACAACAGTGGAAGGTGGTGCCCGTTAGCCGTTATACCTTATCGGGCGACGAACAGCTCGACCGCTATGTTGCAAGTGTTTTGAGCACGCATGACACCCTGTGGTCGGCTTTCAATTGGGTTGTGAACCACTCCTATCGCGATGGCGAACGCTACTGGTCGGGTCCGCGTGTTCTGTCCGACTCTCACACCGCCTGGCTTGCAAAAGATTTCTTTGCGTGGGGAAGCGGTAACTGCTATCAGTTTGCCGCAGCGTTCAATTGGCTCGCGCGCGGTTTGGGATACAGCTGCAACGTGATTTCCGGATGGGTTGTTGGCTATGCAACCCCTCAGGCGCCGCATGGTTGGGTGGAAGTTTACGATAACGGCGGCGTGTACGTATGCGATCCGGAATTGCAGTACCAAACACCTTCCCGTAACTGGTTTTGGCAAACCTATGACAGTGCGCCAACGGCATACTACAACTGGTAAGACATTTTTTGCGTAAAGGCTGACAGGTGGTTTTTAGCTCGCTTGCGTTCATATGCGTATTCTTGCCCGTGGTGTTCTTACTGCACCAGGTTATCCCCGGATTCGCGGGCAAAAATGCACTGCTGATAGTTGCAAGCTTGCTGTTCTACGCGTACGGCGAACCGGTATTCGTGTGCCTGATGGCGCTTTCGACGCTGTTCAATTGGGCTTTTGGATTAGCGGTTGGGAAAACGGGCCCGCATCGTTCGCAAAAGATATGGCTTGCCCTGGCGATAGCGGTTAACCTTGCGTTTTTGGGCGTGTTCAAATACGCGGGCATGGCGGTGCAAAGCCTGAACGCGGTAGCGGGGCTCGCGCTTCCGGTCCCTGCTATTTCGTTGCCTATCGGCATATCGTTTTATACGTTTCAGGCAATGAGCTACGTCATTGACGTGTACCGCGGGGATGTAGCCGCTCAAAGAAGCTACCCGACGGTGCTTCTGTACATTTCGTTTTTCCCGCAGCTTATTGCCGGGCCCATTGTGAAATACCACGACATAGCGCATCAACTCACCGAGCGGCATGCAACCATCGGCGATATTGCGGCTGGTTTCAGGCGCTTTTGCATCGGTCTTGCAAAAAAAGTGCTCATCGCAAACACGATGGCGGTTGCTGTGGACAGCATTTACGCTGCGCAGCTTGATCATATCAATATCGCCGTTGCGTGGATTGCGGCGCTGGCGTACTTGATGCAGATATATTTTGACTTCAGTGGTTATTCCGACATGGCTATTGGTATGGCCCGTATGTTCGGATTTACCTATCAGGAAAACTTTAAGTACCCCTACACCGCGCCCACCGTTAAAACGTTTTGGCGACGCTGGCACATATCGCTGTCAACATGGTTTAGCCAGTATGTGTACATCCCCTTGGGCGGCAATCGCAAGGGCCGTCCGCGTACGGTGCTCAACAAGCTCGTGGTCTTTTTCCTGTGCGGACTGTGGCATGGCGCCAGCTGGACGTTTGTTGTCTGGGGCTTAATTCACGGCTTCTTCTTGCTGCTTGAAGAGTATTTGCCCATTCGCAAGTTACCGAAGCCGTTGGGTATTGTGTATACGCTGCTTGTGGTTGCTACTGCGTTCGTGCTTTTCCGAGCCGAGAGCTTCCAGCAAGGCGGCGTCATAATTTCTCAGATGTTTGTTGGGTGGCATTTTGAATATGCCTGCGTGGAACTCACTTTCAGGCAGCTTACACCGTTGTTCATTGTTGCCTTCGCTGTTGCGGTGCTTGCCGCTACGCCTGTGAAGGGATTGCTTATAAAAAGAGTGGCGGCAATGCCTGCTTCCACAGGTCGCGTTGTTGAGTCGCTCAGCTATGTGTTTGCGCTTGCGTTGCTGGTAATTAGCATGCTCGCGCTTTCTGGCGGCGGTTACAACCCGTTCATCTATTTCAGATTTTAGGGAGCGGGGAGTAGAAATGGCTGATGCGATGCTACCGAAAAAAGACGATAAACCGACGATGAACGCTGATGGAGCGTGGGAAATTGCCTCTTCGGGCACCTATACCGACGTGCATGCGCCCCGTTCTGTAGCGCTCGTTGTGCTTGCTTTGGCGCTCGTGATGGTAATGCTGCCCTTTGTTGGCATGTTGTGGGCTCAAACCGAGTCGACTTCTGAGAACCGCGAATTAGCAAAGGCGCCGACCATCGTTACCGATGCGGGAGCTTTCAATTGGAACGTGCTCAGCGACGCGGGGACGTATTTTGAGGATCATTTTGCGTATCGGAATCAGCTTGTAGCTGCGAATGCGCATATAAGGGGCCTGTTTGGTACTTCGTCAACCGATCAGGTTGTTTTGGGAAGCGATGGCTGGCTTTATTACGGGGGAACGCTGCCCGATTATTTGGGACAATCGACTCTTACCAATCGCGAGCTGAACAACATAGCCCATAATTTGGCGCTCGCCCAAGGTTATGTTGAATCGAACGGTGCCGCATTTGCTTTCACGCTGGCACCAAATAAAAACACGCTGTATCCAGGCCATATGCCCTATTATTATCTGGCATCCGACGCGGTCTCCAACGCTCAACGATTGAAACCGTTGCTTGATAGCGCGGGGGTCAATTATGTTGACCTGTTCGACGTTTTTGCTACGTACGACGAAGAGTATTACTTAAAGCTCGACTCGCATTGGGACAACAGGGGCGCGCTTATCGCGGCGCGCGCGTTGCAGGATGCCGTAGGACGTTCGTGTGCCATTGACGGTGCTGCACCAGTGGCGCGGACCGATTTTTCGGGGGATTTGGAAAGCATGCTCTATCCGTATGGGGCACGCTCCGATAGCAATTACTATTACGAAGGCATAAACGACGAGCCAGGCATGTCGGGATCCAGCTGGTCGTACATTCAGGGCGAAGGTGTCACCGACGCTTTTGTGGTCACACGTTCTGCAGCTGGCCGCGGCAGTTTGCTCATGTTCCGCGATTCGTTTGGCAATGCATTGCTTCCCTACGCTGCAACGTTGTACGGGCAAGGCGTTTTCAGCAAGCTTATCCCCTATAATCTGCCGACCATGCTCGATTGTCGCGCTCAAGTGGTGGTTATTGAGCGCGCGGAGCGTCATCTCGCATACCTTGTTGAGAATCCGCCGATAATGCCCAATCCAATTGTTTCGTCTGATGCGGCCGAGGCCGCAAGAGCCTCTTCGCGCGTGCTGCCTTCCAATGTCGCAACGCTGACCGTGGAGGAAAACGGTCCGTATTGGATGGTGCAAGGCGTTGTTGAGCGGGCTTATTTGGAAGATGCTACCCAAGTTTTCATTGAGGTCGCGCCGTCCGAAGGCGCTCCCGTCATGCTTGATGCCTTTTTGACGAGCGTTCCCGTTGATGGGGGCGAAGTGTCCTCGGGGCAATATGCCATAGATGCAGGATTGGCCTCCGACGGTGGCTATCTTGTTTACGTGGATAAAGCTCAGGTAAACCTTTCTGGCGCCACCATACGGGTGTACGCATGTGTTGGTGATACGTTTACGTGTGTCGGGGCCTTCGAGAATTTGCGATAGCTGTAAAATAGGCCTATTCGCGCGGAGTAATCCGTAGCTTACAAGGGAGATTAAGGAGTTGGCGTCGTGGCAATTAATTCGAAAAAGACTATCGCCGCTTTGGTGCTTTCGGCGGCTTTGGCGAGCAGCTTGATGATCGCGGGATGTGGTTCGCAGCAGGCCTCTTCGGCAAGCGCATCTTCGGCGGCCAGTGAAGAAGTAACAAAGCCAGCCCCCGACGACATTATTGGCAAAGAGTCGTCGGAAGTGTCCGCGCTGGAAATTAAAAACAGCACCGGTCGGGCTATTGGGGGCGTACAGGCTAAAGGTGCCGCAGCAGAAGGGGATTTTCTTGCCCTTGAAATAGCTGATGGCGAATGGGCCGATGGCGCGTTGGCAGCGGTCTATTTTGAGCCCGTCGATTCCTCGGTCTTCACTATTCAAATAGTCTGCGACGGACAAACGTTTACGCTTCACAACGTTGACGTGAGCGACCTTGCGGATGCTGAGGTGGTTATTGAAGGCGATATCGCCTACATAACGGCGAATCGTGGCGAAGAAGCAATTAATACGTTAGAAGAAGAAAAATCCATCCATGAAGCTGAGGTAGCAGCTGCAGAAGCGGCCGCAGCGGAGGCCGCAGCTGCGGAAGCTGCCGCTGCCGAGGAAGAAACGTACTACTATGAGCCTGCGCCTTCCTACAGCGCTCCGGCTCCTTCCCAGTCGCAAGACTCTTGCGTAGGCGGAGGTGTGGTGCTGCGCTAGGTCCACAATGCAACAGAGGCGCAACCGCGCTCTCTGTTTCGATGCGCGCCAGTAAACGTGGAAGATGCGATTACGAGCCTATCGGTGAGTTAACCGTTATTCGCCTCGGTGAAGAGGGGTTTATGCCCTCTCATCGGGGCGAACGCCTTTATATTGGCTGAATTGCTCAGCACTGTGGGTATATAATGGCCGCATGGAAAAGCAGCAGGGCAATTACCCAACTCCAAACAACAATAATGTGCCGCCGGTTCCGCCACCTGGGGCGCAGCGCTATCCGCAACCACCGCCTTTTGGCCCCACGTCGCAAAAAACGAGTACGGGCGCAAAGGTTGCGGTCAGCGTGGCAGCGGTTATCGGCGTGCTTATCCTTGTTGCGACAATTGTCGGATTGGTTCTGCTGATAAGTTCTTTTAACTCCTGTGTTGCAGCGTTCAGCGACGAGCCTATTGGAGACTCGCGCGAAACGAAGGCGTTCATTGAGAGCTCAACGGTAACAGCGCGCGACCTTGAAATATTCGACGCGCTCCGGGGATCGTTTGAGAGCATATACGCTTCCCGGAACAGCGAGTTGGCGGTTGCAACCAAAAGCGAACAAGAAGCCGCGCGGCGTGCGGTAAGCGATTATCGGGCGCAGCTGGAAACCGGCAGGTGGCCTTCGGGTGCAAAAGCGGCATTTAGCGGCCCGGACTTTCCTACGAGCCCGCAATTGTGGGTGCGCATAGCGGAGCTCTCGCAGGATTACCTGCAGGACAAAACCGGTGAAACGTGGCGCGTGGTTGATTTTGCTTACCCGTTTCCTAACAACGGCCCCATTCCCGTTCCGCCAAGACGCGATGCGGAAGATTGCACACAGACCGTCCTGCTGTGCGAGAGCGGCCCCGATGCGGGTTTGTGCGTGAGCGTGTCCTATTATCGATGGACCTCGCCGGCTGTGTTCAAGGATGACCTTGAAAATGTGCGTAAAACCGCCTCCGAAATCAAGCAGCGTGTAGGCGAGTTTGAGGCCAGCGGCCTTATGGAAGGCCGTACGTTCATGCTTGCGAACGGCGGGTTTGACGTGTTCGTTTGGTCGCGTGGCTCCGAGGACCCCTTGCGTGATGCGCCTACATTCCAGCAGTTTGCATCGGCGCTTTTCAATTTCATGGGGCGCACATCGTCGGTGGAAGTGCATTTGCTGGAAACAGGGACGCCCTGTGTGCTGCAGTGGCGCTTTTACCATGAGTATCCCAATTCGATTCCTGCGCAATGGTTCACCGTTGGGGGCGCCCAAGAAGCACTGGCCGGCTCGTATTCCCTTGACTTCGAGTACGCGCCCGACGACTGCCTGTACCGTCTGATGCTGTACCGCGATGGTGGCCAGTCGCAGCTCAGCGGAGCCTTGGTGCCTTCGGAGCTACGCTATCCCTGGGGCGCACCTCAAGAGGGCAGTGTGTACGACGGCGCGCTCGCCGCGCTTGTCGCCTCATTCTGCGGGGTGGCCGAGTCGGATGTGATAGCGCTTTCTTATGACAAGAGTTCACCAGGCGCATCGGCAGGTGGCACATCGAGTGGTGGGTCGCGCGGCGATAAAGAGCTCGCTGTTCGCGTCGTGGTGCCGCGCGGGGCCCTGCCCGAGACCCCTGACGCGTTTGCTGCTGCAGTGGAAGATCTGTCTCGCGTGTTGTGGAACCATTGCTTCCAACATGCGGGCAGCTCTGCGAATCGCACGCTTCGTCTGCGGGTGTACGTGGTCGATCCGGAGGACATCGCGACAGCGGACACCACGCTTTCTTTTGCCGACATGCACGCGATGGCGCAAAGCAATCCCGCATCACTGGGCGCGTGCACGCCACGCGTTCGTTTGGTGGTGTGGAACAGCGTTTCGGCATGGAAAGGCGAAACAGAACCGGGCGAGCTTGATTGGCAAATAGATTTGCGGCAGGACGTTGATGGAAGCGTCTGTCGCTCTCGAGAATGGTATCTTAGTAAACTGGACATTGCAGAATAAAAGGAAGCTCCCAGGAAACCGTTTGAAAGGCCAAAGCGTTTTCTGAGGCGGCGTGAGGGTGATCGCGGTGGCTCAAAGCTTCGGGCAATCGAAAACAACAAGACGCACGTTGCATTACTACAGCCTTGCGACACGCAAGCATATGGGGTTGTACTTGGGAATGGTGCTTTCCACCATCACCTACGTTGCCCTGCTGTCTTATGCGAACCCATATGTGATGAGCTTGGTGGTTGACCGCATATCGGTGGAACCCGTTGCCCCCGATCAGGTGTTTGCCGTGTTCGGGCCGTTTATTGTGGCGTTGCTGCTGGTTAACGTATTTGGCCAGGCGGCGAGCAAGTTGCAAGATTATACGCTGTGGAAGCTTGAAATTGCGGTTTCGTACGACTTGGCCACCATGTGCTTCGATGCACTGTCCAACCAGTCCATGAGCTTTCATTCGAACCGTTTCGGCGGCACGCTGGTATCGCAAACCACGAAATTCATGGCGGCGTATAACCAGCTCATCGAAGGAATCAATTTCCCCTTCATTCCCGTGCTGGTCTCCATTGTGTCCATTTGCATCGCGCTTGTTCCGCGCGTGCCGGTGTACGTGGCCATTTTGATGACGCTGTTGGTGATATACGCCTGTGTGAGCTATGTGATGTACCGTCGCATTTTGAATTTGAACGAACAGGCTGCCGGCGCGCAAAATCAGTTGTCGGGCGAGCTTGCCGACAGCGTTGCCAACATTCTTGCGGTAAAAACCTATGGCCGCGAAGACTACGAGCGCGGGCTTTTCGATGATGCGAACCGCGAGGTGGTTAAGCGCGACAGCAAGCGCATGATGGCCAGTTTGGCACGCGGCATTATCACGGCTACGATCGCCGTCGTAATCATGTCCGTGGTCACCATTTTCATTGTGGGTGGCAACGCATGGTTTGGCATTACGCCAGGTACGTTGGTGATCATGTTCACCTACACCTATTCCGTAACCAATCAGTTCAACTTCATAAACAACGGGCTGCAGCGTCTGAATCGCGCGTTTGGCGACGCTTCGGGTATGACGATGGTGCTCGACGAGCCGCGTTTGGTGGACGATGCCCCCGATGCGTTTGAGCTCAACGTGGACAAAGGGGCCATCGATTTTGAGGGCATTGGCTTCAGCTACACCGACGGCAACGTGCAAACGCGCGTGTTCGAAGGGTTCGATTTGCATATTCCGGCAGGTCAGCGCGTTGGTCTTGTGGGCATGAGCGGTGCGGGAAAAACCACGCTCACCAAACTGCTGCTGCGTCTTTCGGATATTCAAGAAGGGCGCATACTGGTTGATGGCCAGGACATTTCAAAATGCACGCAACAGAGTTTGCGCAAGCAAATTGCCTATGTGCCCCAAGAGTCCATTTTGTTCCACCGCACCATTGCCGAAAACATTGCCTACGGGCGGCCCGATGCAACTTTGGAGGAAATCAAAGAGGCAGCCCGCCAGGCTAACGCCCTTGAGTTTATCGAGAAGCTGCCCCAAGGCTTCGATACCGTAACGGGCGAGCGCGGCATAAAACTTTCCGGCGGACAGCGTCAGCGCATCGTAATCGCTCGCGCCATGCTGGCAGATTGCCCCATTTTGGTACTTGATGAGGCCACCAGTGCTCTGGACAGCGAAAGCGAACGGTTGGTTCAGGAGGCTCTGGGCCGCTTAATGGCTGGACGCACCAGCATAGTTGTTGCGCACAGGCTGAGCACCGTTGCCAGCCTCGATCGTATTGTGGTGCTCGCCGATGGCAAAGTGTCGGAAGACGGCCCGCATGCTCAGTTGGTTGAAGAAGGCGGAGAATACGCGCTGCTGTGGAATCGGCAGACCGGGGCCTACCTGGAATAGCGCGGTGCGCTTTTAGGGTTGCTGGTTTAGGCCCGCGTGTTTGCAGCCATCGATTCGTCCGGTTGCATCTCAGGGGTTAACACAAGCAAGGCCAAGGGTGTTCACTGGCGTTGCTCCAAATAAATTTATACATGTAAAAATTCTGGAAAACGGCAGTTTCGCCGTTGAGGGCGGGGGAGCGTTTTACTATTTGCTTATGGTGGCCACCGTCTGCAAAGCCTGGCAGCGTTCGTTAGTGCGCGTCATTAGGTTGGGAAGGCGTTGGTTGCATCCTTAAGGTCGGATTTGTTGGGGGAGTGGCAATGAAAGCTATTTTTCTGAACGGGAGCCCGCGGAAAAACTGGAACACCGCGCTGTTGCTTAAAGAAGCGCAAAAAGGTGCACAATCGGTGGGTGCTGAAACCGAGTATATCGATTTGTACGACCTTAATTTCACGGGTTGCCGCAGCTGCATGCTCTGCAAGCGCAAGGATAGGGAAGCGGGTCGCTGCTACTGGAAAGACGATCTTTCGCCCGTTATCGACCGCATTTTGCAGGCGGACGCAATGTTTGTGGGGTCGCCCATTTACTTTGGCGAAACCACAAGCCAGTTCCATGCGCTGCTTGAACGTTTGCGCTTTTGCGTGCTTTCCTACGACGATTACTCGCTCTCCTTCAAAGGAAAGCTCAACGTGGGCATTGTGTTCACGATGAACGCGCCGCTCGATGGCTACAAGAAAAACTACGAGGCGGCGCTTGCCAACCAGGTGCGCATCGCTGGTTCGTTTGGCGGCAAAACGGTTGTGCTTCCCGCCTGCGACACCTTGCAGGTTACTGATTACAGCAAGTTCAGAATGGCGGGCTTCGATGCGGCTCATAAGCAGGCAATGCGCGAGGAGCAATTTCCTGCCGACTTGGCTAAAGCGTTCCAGCTTGGTGTTGAACTCTGTTCGTAAAGAATGCAATGTGGTGGTAAAAAAGGCGCCCTCCGGGGCGCCTTTTCCATTCGCGCCGCTGTGTGTGGAACTCAGGTATCACTTGGGTGACCAATCTTGCCCTCAAGTCGTTTTACGGTACTATGTGACGGAAAAAGAAACGCTGAGAGAGGACAGAGCATGCTTGAACTTAGGAACCTTATATTTGAGGTGCCCCTTGTTGAGGGCTCTCAAGAGATGAAACGCGTGATAGACGATCTATCGCTGACGGTCCCCGACGATGGCTTTACGGTTATCACCGGCCCCAACGGCGGTGGTAAATCAACCCTTGCAAAGCTCATCATGGGCATCGAGAAGCCCCAGAGCGGCCAGATTTTGCTTGACGGCCAGGATATCACCAACCTGTCGGTAACCGAGCGCGCCCGTTTGGGCATTGGCTACGGTTTCCAGCAGCCAGCTCGTTTCAAGGGCATGAAGGTAAAGAAGCTCCTTGAAATTGCCGCCGGCGAAAAGCTGCCCATGCTGTCATGCAACGAGTACCTTTCCAAGGTGGGCTTGTGCTCGGCCGACTGGCTTACGCGCGAAGTGGACAAGAGCTTGTCGGGCGGCGAGGTTAAGCGCATCGAGATTGCCACCATGTTGGCGCGCAATCCTAAGCTGGCCATTTACGATGAGCCCGAAGCGGGCATCGATCTGTGGAGCTTCGATCGCCTTACCGATACCTTCCGTCAAATCCACGATGCGGGAAATGGGCATTCCATCATTATCATCTCGCACCAAGAGCGTCTTATTCGCCTGGCGGACAACGTTGTCCTTATCGAAAAGGGACGCGTCAGCATGCAAGGCCCCACCGATGAGATTCTTCCCCAGCTGGGCCTTCAGCAAAAACCGATGGACGGCTGTGCGCTTACCGAGCCCACCCGCCTTCATCTCACCGAAATACCTACCACCTGCTAAGCGCATTGTGCGTTTCGGGTGTTGCTATAAAGGAGTCACAAATGGCTGTTGATCTTTCTCCCATTGACGAGAGCCTGTTGGCCTCAATTGCCAACATTCACGGTATGCCGAAAGGCGCTTTCAACATTCGCCGCGATGGGCAACTGCTAGAGCGTCACAATACGGCGTTCGTTGAAATTTCCACGAAAACCGATGTTCCCGGTATCGATATCACGGTGAAGCCGGGCACCAAAGGCGAAACCATTTTTATCCCCGTCATCGTTACGCAGTCGGGCCTTAAAGATGTCGTGTACAACACGTTCTACATTGGCGAAAACTGCAATATCGAAATCATCGCAGGCTGCGGCATTCACAACGACAGCCACAAAGCCAGCGAGCACGACGGCATCCATACCTTCCATATTGGCAAAAACAGCCGCGTGAAGTACGTCGAGAAGCATTATGGCGAAGGCGAGGGAACGGGCGAGCGCATCCTTAACCCCACCACCAATGTCTACATGGACGAAAAATCATTCTGCGAGATGGAAATGGTGCAGATTCGCGGCGTTACCTCAACGGTGCGCGATACCAATGCCAAGCTTGCCGCAGGGGCAAAGCTCATCCTCACCGAGCGTTTGCTCACCCATGACGACCAAAAGGCAGTGTCAAATGTGACCGTCGAGCTTGAGGGCGAAGACTCAAACGTGCAGGTTGTTTCGCGCTCTGTGGCGCAGGACGAAAGTACGCAGGTGTTCAACCCGTTGGTAATTGGCAAGGCAGCATGTCGTGCGCACGTGCAATGCGATTCCATTATCATGGGCAACGCCAAGGTCAAGTCTGTCCCCGGCATTGAAGCGGTGAGCCCCGACGCCATTCTTATGCATGAGGCTGCTATCGGTAAAATCGCAGGTGAACAGCTGGTGAAGCTGATGACGCTTGGCTTGTCGGAAGAAGAGGCAGAACAGGAAATCCTCGAGGACTTCCTGAGCTAGTTTGCCTTTGCAACACATTCGAAAGAGGCGCCCATGGCTACAGACGCTTCAATGGATTCTCGGCGCGCATGCGAGTATGCTACGCGCAGCGGCGTTGTGCGCTATTGGGTGGACGATACGGCGGGACCTTCGCAGCCATGGTTGGTCTTCTTACCGGGATTAACCGCAGATCACCGCTTGTTCGATGCGCAGATGGAATACTTTTCGGGCCGTTTCAACTGCCTGGTATGGGATGCGCCTGCCCACGGTGCTTCGCGCCCCTATCCGCTTAATTTCAGCATGAACGACCTTGCGCGCATGGTGAGCGACATACTTGACGCTTGCCACGCGTCGCGTTTTGTCTTGGTGGGGCAATCGTTGGGTGGCTACATTGCGCAAGTGTTCATCGATTTGTTTCCCGCACGCGCGGCGGCTTTTGTTTCCATCGATTCGGCTCCTCTTAAACGTCGTTATTACCCCAATTGGGAAGTGGCGTTTTTGCGCCATACCAAGGGAATGTACCTTGCCATACCGTGGGCTGTTTTAAAGCCATGGGGCGCTTGGGGAACGGCGCAAACCGACGAAGCGCGTCAGCTTATGCGCGACTTTATGGACGGCTATACCAAGAACGAGTACGTCGATCTTGCCGCTTGGGGGTACCAGATATTGGCGGATGCCGTTGAGGATCAGCGCCCTTACGAGCTGGATTGCCCCACGTTGTTGTTGTGCGGCGAACATGACCATGCCGGCGACGTGCGCACGTTCAACAGGAAATGGGCTGTGGGTGATAATTTGCCCCTCGTTTGGGTTCCCCGTGCAGGCCATAATGCAAATTGCGACAATCCGCAATTCGTGAACGCTCTAATAGAGTCGTTTGTGCAAACGCATCTTGCCTAATTGCTCGGCAGCGCTTCTTGGGCGCCGTTTTGGTGCGAAGGCTTGCATGTCTCAAGATAGGCAATATACTCCTGGCCCCAGGAACTGAGCGCTTCAAGCACAGGATGGAACTTCACTCCCATTTCGGTGAGCTCGTATTCTACCCGCGGGGGAATGGACTCATATTGGGTTCGGCGCACCAAGCCTTTGTCTACCAGGTTTTTCAGCTGGGAAGAGAGCGTTGCGTGCGTCATCCTTGGCATAAGGCGCAGAAGCTCGTTAAACCGCAGGGGCCCTCCCTCCAAATAATGGAGGATTAAGATGGCCCACTTGCCGGCAACGAGGCTCTGCGCCGTTGCATACGGGCACCTGCCGAATCGATCTTCCAGCGGTTTATTGTTGTCGAAGATCGACTGCATAGATGCGCTCCTTAGACGTCGAACTCTTCCTTGACGTCCATCATACCGCGGATTTCGGCGTGACCGTTCTCGAGGTAGAAAATGCCCAGTTCCCAGCCGTTTTTATCGTAAAGGGCCATGGTGTCGGGCATAACCTCGCGGGCTTTTTCAACAAGCGCTTCGTCTTTGACGACGGTGGCAATGCCGTCGTAGCGCATGAACTCACCATCGCCAACGGCCAAAACCTCTACCTTGGGGTTTGTGGTCAGCTGTTTGAAAACGTTTTTGAAGGTACCGCAACCAAAATATACCTTGTCGTCGACGAGCATCTGGAACCCAAACGGGCGCCCTTTGGGCTGATCGCCGTCAATGGTGAGGAAATAGAACGGCTTGTTTGCGGAAAGGAATTCATGGACCTTTTGCGCGTTTGACATCTTCTTTCTCCTTTATAGGTCGATTTTTCGAACTGGTATATTTATACGACCACTGGGAAAGGGTTAGCAAGTGCGTTCTTTCGTGATACTAGGTACCTTATGGGATACCTGGTATTACCGTGCCATTCGTGCCGATGGTATCCGACGCCTCGCGACTTGCTTTCAATTTTGCTTACAGAGCTTCTCTTTCTTGGCCCGCGGATATTGTGCCTCCGCGGGCCTTTTTGCGCTTTCGGGCCCTTGATGATAGGATTTCTATCATCAAAAGGACGTCTGCCCCTTTTGCCCGTGAGTGCAACCGGGAAAGGAAGATGAAATCATGGCAACCTCGGTTATAGATAACAAGGAGCAAAAACTCCTGCGCTTAGAGAAAGCAGACGGAGGCCTTCTTTCGAGGCGCATGTACAACGTTGTTATTGGGCTTGTTTTGGCTGTTGGGTTGGCGCTGAACGCCGCGATGGCCGCATTTTTGCCCGCAAGCGTCTACTTGTTCATGTACCAACATCCCATTATTCTCGTCATCGGATTCTTGGTGGTGTCGTTTGGTGCTATGTTCATCATTTACAAGTCGGATAACCCCGGCGTTAGCTTTGCGGGCTTCATACTGCTCTCGCTTGCCTTTGGGTTTCTTGTCGCCTCCGTTGTAAGCGCGTACAGCTCGGCAACGGTCACGCGTGCCTTCATGCTTACCATGATTATCACGCTGGGCATGGTTGTGCTGGCGTCCATCATGCCCAGCGTGTTCGCGAAAATGGGGACCGCCCTGTTCGCAATCTTGCTGATTACGCTTATAGCTGAGGTGCTCACCATCATTTTCACGGGCGGCGATCCTGTGATTTTCGATATCGTGTTCGTGATTGTGTTCGCGCTGTACATTGGCTATGACTGGCAAAAGGCGCAGGCCTATCCGCCCACTTTGGACAATGCGGTCGACAGCGCTGCCGATATCTATGTTGACATCATCAACCTGTTCGTCCGCCTTTTGGCCATTTTGGGACGCAAGGAATAGGACGACCAGCCGCGTGCAATGCGATGATCAGCCGCATTACGCGAATGGGTTGTGTCCCAAGCTGCTGGTTAACTTGTTTTTGAAGCTTGGAGAACCTGCTTTATTTTTGATGTCACGAGCCTGAACGCCCATACAAGGGCGGCGGTAAGTGCGTATACCACCACTGTGCGAATAATGAGGCTGTGCGAGGTAAGTGCGCCCGTGTAGTAGGTGAAAACCTGCAGTATTTGCAGGTGGATGGCATAAACACCAAGACTGAGCGCAGAGAGGTTTTTGATGGTGGGGTAATACTTCGAAGCTCCTATGACGTCGTTGAGTTGTCGCGCAGCTATAAACAGCGACACGGACAAAACGAATCCGGGAAGACCCATGGCGTTGGCGTAAAAGCTGTCGTAGGGCGCTTGCGGGTTAAGCGCGCGTGCGACGTCGTTGGTATGCAGGGTCATGGCGAACATGAACAGCATGCTTATGGCGGCGGCAACCGCGAGCGCTGAATAGGGGATGCGCTTATCGAGGTATTCGTTGATGTAGTAACCGGCCAAGAAATACAACAACCATGAGCTGAGGTAGGGATAGCTAAAGTTGCTCAGCAGGTTGTAGCCGTTAAGGTAGCGAGTGCACAGCGGGAACACCACGCTCATGATGAAGCAGATGACAATGGCGTACTCAAGAAGGTGCTTGTCGTCCGCGATTTTCGAAAAGATGGGCGTCACTAGGTACAACCCGATGATCGCGTAGAAGTACCAATAGATGTTGTTGATGCTGTTGTCCAAAAACGACCAAATGAAGTCTTTCAGCGAGGGTTGGCGCCAGGCGCCTCCCAAGGCCTCAATAGGCAAACATTGCAAAACGTAGATAAGAATGCTGCAACCAATGAACACCCACAGGATGCGCTTCATGCGCTTCTTGAAGAAGTCTTTGGTGGAATAACGCTTGCGATAGCCCAGCAGATTTGCGCCGCTGATAAGGAAAAAGATGGGCACCGCGAAGATGAAAACAGATTGGATAGCAACGCAATAGGTCCAGAACAGGCCGCCTTCATTTTGGAAGACGGGCGTAGAGCAATGGAGCGCCACCACGGCCAAGCAGGCCAAAACATTGAGCGCGTCCATATAGTAAAAGCGCTTGCGTTTGGGAGCGGCAACAGTGTTGTTTACCGTGCGTTCAGGATTTCTTGCAGAGTCCACATGAGCCCCTTGTTGCTTTTAGCTCAACGATGCGAAAGAACGTTAGCCCTCTGCGCTGAGCTTTCGATAGGCCTCGCACACTTCTTTTACGTCGCCGTTCATGCGCATATGGCCCTTTTCAATCCATACGGCTTTGTTGCACACGCGTTCAACCTGGTCGATGCTGTGCGACACGAACAACAACGTGGTGCCGTGCGTTTCAACCAGCTCACGAATGCGTTTCTCGCATTTTTCCTGGAACAGGAAGTCGCCAACCGAAAGCGCCTCGTCAACCACAAGAATGTCGGGGATAACCGCAGTGGCTACGGCAAAGGCAACGCGGGCGACCATGCCCGATGAGTAGTTTTTCATGGGCATGTCCAAAAAGTCGCGCACGCCGGCAAAGTCGACGATTTCGTCGAAGCGCTCACGCATGAACTGCCTGCTGTATCCCAACAGCGCACCGTTGAGGTAAATGTTTTCGCGCGCGGTAAGCTCCATGTCGAAGCCTGCGCCAAGCTCGATGAGCGGGGCAATGGTGCCGCCGATTGACACGCTGCCCTTGGTGGGCTCAAGAACGCCTGCGATAATTTTGAGCAGCGTCGACTTGCCCGAACCATTGGTTCCCACAATGCCGTACTGCTCTCCGCGGTTGACGGTAATGTTTATGTCTTCAAGCGCCATGAACTCTTTGAAGTGAAGCTCGTGGCGAATCAGCGCGATGAAGTACTCTTTCAAGCTGTTCAACTGCTCGGAGGCGATGTTGAACATCATCGAGACGCCCTCTATGCGGATCATTGGCTCGCTCATAAGTATCCTAGATGTAAAGAATGAACTTGCTTTCAGACTTGCGGAACACGATAAAGCCAACCGCGAAGGTAATGGCTGCCATGCCAAAACAAATCAGGCATTCGAGTGCTCCCGGGTTGGTGTTCCACATCATGATGCTTCTAAAGAAGTTGATGTAATGGTACATGGGGTTGAACTGCATGATCGTCTGCATCCAACCAGCCAACATTTCGTAGGGGTAGAACAGGGGGGTGGCGTAGGTCCAGGCGGTCATAAGTACGCCCCACAGGTGCATGACGTCGCGGAAGAACACCGACAGAGCCGAGATAAGGAGGCCGAGTCCGGCGCTGAATATGGTGACCATAAGGACGATGAACGGCAGTCCCCATATAACGTGAATGGAGGGAACTACCTGGAAAAAGATCATTACGCCAATTGCGGCAACCAGCGAAATCGCGAAGTTGAGCAGCTCGAACAGCACGGTCTCGATGGGGAACAGCATCTTTTCGATGCGGATCTTTTTAATCATGGAGGACGCGTTGATGATGGAGGCCATAGCGCCACTGGTGCTGCGGCTCATGAAATCGAACATGATGGTGCCCAGAATGAGATACACCGGGAAATGCTCAATTTGAAAGCGGAACATATACGAGAATACGGCCGCCATGACTATCATCATCAAAAGCGGGTTCAAAACGCTCCATAAAATGCCGAGAACGCTTCTGCGGTATTTGAGCTTAAAGTCTTTGCTGACGAGCGTCTGAAGGATGAACCAGTTCTTTTTTCGTTTGTTCTCTTCGAATGCCTTGTAATCTGCCATGCAATTCGCTTTCGTCGGCTTGCGCAAAACTACGCAATTATAGCAACTACTCTTCTTCGGGTTCGACGTTTCCGCGAATCTTCCGCACGGGAGCGGCTATCATTTCCGACAGACGGAACGATTTCGAGTTGTATACCTCGTAAAGTTCTTCTGCCAGCTGCTCTGCGTGGTTTTCAACCATATCGACGTACGTTTCGTTCTGAACGCTGTTCATGAATTCCCGCGTTCGCTTATCAAAGAAGTATTTGCCGTCGTGTCCGAAAACGCCCATGTTCTCAAGCCAACCGTTGCGGATGACGTCGTAGAACTGACGGCGCGGCTCTTTGAAAATGGTTCCGAACTTCCAGCAGCACATATGTGCAACGTAATTATCGAAGTCGCGACGATAGTCTTCCAAGATGCCGCGTTTTTCAAGTTCGTCGCGCATGTACTCAAGGGCTTTCAGCATGTACTGGAATTGCTCCTCGGTATCATCGCTGCGGCTTCCCTCGGCACGTTCGCGGCGATAGTGGTACAGCACCTTGTCAAGGTAGAACACGCGATGCGCAGGAGCGACTGCCGCATAGGTAAAGGGCATGTCCTCATGGGCGCCAATAGTGGGGAACTCAAGGTCCAGCGATTTGAAGTAGCTCATGCGGTACAACTTGTTGACGGTAAAGCCCACCATGTACACGAAGAAGTTGTCCACGTTGCGCGGATCGAAAATGGTGCCTGCGGGAACTTTGTTCTTGACAACGGCATGGTGCATGGGATGGTACCGGTGCGTATCGTCACGGTATTCATCGATGCCGAAAATTACCACTTCGGCGTTGTTCTCTTCGGCTGCGGTAACCATTTGCTTCACAGCCGACTTGGTGATGAAGTCGTCGGAGTCGACGAAGAAAAGATAGTCACCCGTTGCACGTTGGATTCCGATGTTGCGGGCGCGGCTGGGACCGCCGTTCTCTTTGTCGATGACCACGATGCGCGCGTCGTTTGACGCGAAGCGATTGATCACGGCAAGGCTGTTGTCCTTGGAGCCGTCGTTCACGCAAATAATCTCGAGGTTCTCGTGCGTTTGCTTCAGCAGCGACTCGAGCGTTTTGGCAAGGTACTCCTCGGAATTGTAAACGGGGATGACAATGCTTACCTTGCGGTGAGCATAAAGGTATTCTTCCTGGCCAGTGCGCTTTTCGGCGATACCCTTGATTCCCTGGGCAATGGAGCCGGCGCGGCTTCCCAGTGCGCCTAAGATGGCGCGCGGCTTTTCGGTGATGCGCGCACGGCGTTCGCTTGCAAGGCCCGCTTCGAACACGGCATGGGGGTCCTGCATGATGCGGCACAGCAAATCGTATTCGCCGGGTTTGAAGTATGCAGCGTTTACCTGGCCTTTTTCGAAGGGCTCGGTAAACTCGCCGGCTACATGCTGCAAGAATTCCTCGCGGAATTCGGGAGCGATGCGCTCGTAATTCCAGTTGTAGGTATCGAACTTCTTGGCCAAAACGCGGCCGATGAGCTTGTCGTAACGTTCGGGCATGGCGCTCAAGAACAGCTCGATTGACGCGAACTCCTCAACGACAAACATAACCTTTGCCGCGGACTGGACGGATGAACCCGCGTTGTCCAGGCGGTAGTTAAGATAAGAATCGTGGGTGAGCACGAAGGAATCGCATGCGAGCCACGATTTGAAAACGAAACCGGTGTCCTGGAACGATGCGCCGGGCGTCTCAAGGAAGCGGATGTCGGCATTGTTCAAAAACTCGCGACGGTAGATGGCGGCCCAAATTGCCGGAATTGAGTTGATAACCTGGGCGCCGTCTTCGTCAAGGGGCGACAGAACGCGATCGCACAACGACTGGGGAAAATTCTCAACCTGCGAAGGCGTTTGATTCTCCACGAACACGTTGTGGTTGCCTTTGATGATGTCGCAGTGGCCGTGCTTTTCGGCAAGTGCGTACAGTTTTTCAAAGGCTTCGGGGTAAATCCAGTCGTCCGACTCAACGATTCCGATGTATTCACCACGCGCAGCGTTGATGCCGGTGTTCATGGTGTGACCGTATCCACCATTTGGCTTGTCGATAACGACGAATCGGCTATCGCGAGCGGCATACTCGTTCAATATTTCAAGGGAATTGTCGGTTGAGCCGTCGTTCACGCAGATGAACTCAATATCGTCCAGCGTTTGGGCGACCAGGCTGTCTAAACATTGCGGAAGAAATTTCGCAACATTGTAGATGGGCGTAATAACGGAAACTTTTGGTTCCATCGTTCCTCCGTTTGACGCGTTTGATGGACTCTGTTTTCGAGCATTGTCTTGAAAGTATACTACACGGGCCTATCGTGCAACTCATCGGCTAAATAAGCGCAGGATAAAGCCGTAAAGCCAACAAGAAACGGGCATGTGGCCACAGGTTTAGGCGTTTTTGCTTTCCGCATCTGACTCTTCGGTTGCGTTTGCAAGGGGCACAGCTTCCAGCTGCTTGCTTTTTTTGCGGTTCACGTTGTCGATGGCCGACTGAATGGAGGGGTATACGCTTGCGCGCTTCATGATGCGGCGAAGTTCGTAGCGCGTATAGTGGTCGTTTGCCAACGCAAGGCTGCGAACCAGACGCACGTATTTGCCCTGATTCTTAAGGGTTTTCATGAAGCGCCGCATCGTCTCTGCGGCCGTTTCGTCGATGCTGGTTACCGCCGACATCTCAAAGATAACCGTATCGATGTCATCGGTTATTTGGTTGCGGATCTCCTCAAGCTCGTGGTCGATATTGGTGAAAGACAAAAAGCCATGGAGGCGGGCAACGACCATGTTCGCAGGAATGTCAACGTTTTCCGCGCCCATGTCCCCTGTGAAGCCGGCCAGTTTTGCATCGTGTGTTGACTTGGAGCGATAGAAGCGGGTAATGAGCGATACGACGATTCCCGCAATGACGCCCGCGAGCGCGCCGAAGGCTATGACGACAACGGCAACCAGGACAACAACCGTAAGCTCGATGCGCGCGTCTTTCGCATAGCGGCGTACCGAGGAAAAATCGATTACGCGCACCATCGCGTGAACGATGATGGCTCCCAGCACCGGTTCGGGCAAATAGCGCAGATGCGGCGCCAGTACCAGCACGAACGCGGCAACTACCAAGGCGCCGATGATGCTGGCAAGCTGGCTTGTTCCGCCTGAGGCTTTGGAGGCAGCGGTACGCGAGAGGCTTGCGCTGCACGGCGGGCAGCCGATGAGGGAGGAGGCGGCATTGCCCAGGCTCAGGGAGATGAGCTCACGATCGCCGTGAGGCCTGGTCCCTTCGCGCGTTGAAAAGATGTTCAGGGTTAGAAGCGACTCGATGGCAACGGTTACGGCAATGGAAAAGGCACCGCCCACCATAACGGCAACGCCAAGGCCTGTGATTTCGGGGAGCACGAACGAGGGTAAATCCGACGGCATCTCGCCCAGCACTTTAACGCCTTGGCCCTCAAGGCCGAAGCCAAGCGAGAAGGCCATCCCGAACACAAGCACGATAAGCGCCCCGGGAGCTTTGGGTTTTGCGTCGCTGATAAAGAACAGCGCGCATAAGGCGAACGCAGAAAGTACAACCGAAGGAATGTTCACCTGCGCGATGAACGAGGCAAGGTCAAGCAGGTCGAGGCTGCTTGCCCCTACCAGTTTTGGAATTTGGTGAGCGATGATGGTAATCGAAATGCCCAGCACGAAGCCGCACATAACCGGGTCGGGAACGTAGTGGACCAGTTGGCCGGCGCGTGTGAGCGCGAACAGCAGCAAAAAGAGCGCGACCAATATCGTTAGCATGGGCATAAGCTGGAACGCCTGGTCGCTGCCGAGCGTGACCCCGGCTCCCGCCACGACGCCTCCGGTGACAGCTACCGCTGCGCTGTCCATGCCGAACACGATGGAGCGCGTGTTGGTGAGCACGGCAAAAATCAACGCGGGCAGGATGGACGCATACAGGCCATACACGGGCGACAAGCCCGCTATCTGGGCATAGCCCATTGAGATGGGGATGGAGAGCGCTGCTATTACCAGCCCGGCCATAAAGTCGCGAGGCAGGCTGTGCAAATCGTAATCCCGCAGGCTTGCAAGCGGAGGGAGATCCGCAAATTTGCGAACGCGGCTGCGAAGATCGAACGTAGTGCGCATTTGGTCGGAAACCGTCATATGTTGAAACGCTCGCTGTCGGGTGCGGGTACAAAAAAGCCGGCATCGATTATCGCACCGATGCCGGCTGTGATGTGGAAACTAGCAGAAAAAACTATGCGCGCGGCAATTGCGCCTGAGTATTTTGCTGTCGTCCCTCTTGGAGATACGCATCGCGTTTTTCGAGGCGATCGATGTGTTTTTGGCCTTCCTCGGCAATTGATTGGAAGTCGGCAATGGTCTGCTTAATACGCGGAAGAGCGGCTTGCTTGTACGCACTGATGTCGTTCAGTGCGTCAATGGTATTCGCGAACGCCTCTTTAAGCGTATCCACGGAGATATTGGCCTCGGTGGCGTTCTTCTGTATTTCGGCGCCCTGTTCTTTGAGCATGCGGGAAGTAGCCGTAATCATGTCGTTGGTTGCCGCGTTAAGCGTGTTCACCTTGTCAAGGACAATGCGCTGGTTGTACAGGGCGCCCGCTACGGTTGCGGCAACGCGCAGGGCGGAGACGGTCACGTTTTCGGCGCGATCGACGGCGCGCATGAGCTCTTGGTTGTTGCGGCGCACGATGTTCATGGACACGATGCCCTGCTGGTTGACGGTAAGCAACTGCTGCAAATCCATGATTTTTTGGCGCAGCGGGAAGATAACCTCCTCTTCCACGAACTTAACGCGCTCAGGGTCGGCGGTATCGCGATTGGCCTCAACTGCGTTGGTGAGATACGCATCCAAATCGGTTGCCATGGCAAGCTGCTGGTTCACCTGCTTGGTAAGCCCGCGCATGGAGTCTTCCTCAAGCTGGAGGGTGACGTTGTCGTTCTTGAGCGTGTTCTTGCCGCGTTCAAGCGAGCTCACGATATCGGTGATTTCGCCGTCGACGGTTTTGAAGCGCTCGAAGTAGCGACGCGCGGGATTGAAGAGCTTGCTCTTCTTTGCAAAGTCGATGCCTGAAGGATCGAGGTCGCGCATTTTTATAGCAAGGTCCTCGAGGCCTTTTGCAACCTCGCCGGACTCGCCGCCTTCACGCGAAAACTGTCCCATACGGCGGGCGAGCATTTGGTTTTTGCCGGCAGACTGGCTCATAACATCGGCGCCCAAATTGTCGATTGCGTTCAAAATGTCGCGCCTATCGGTGATGGACTCAAGGTCCACATTCATGATCTGCTGCCCCTTTTCCGCGGCAGTTGAGTTGATGAGCTCGACGTTTGCGGGCGGAAGGGCCAGCTCTTTGCTTACTTCTACTTTGGTAGCTTCGGGATCGGGGATGTTAAGATCGAATGCCATGATGCCGCCTTTCGTATGTCTTCAAACAGGCTTCTCAGAATTAATTTTGCGTGTAGAACTTGGTTTCGTCAATGAGCGTACGGATTTCGTTGAGCATGCGCGTGCTGTCCTCGGTTGCGTCAACGTTGTCGAGTTTAGCCAGTTCAGCTGTGAGTTTGTCCAATTCGAACAGCAGCGATTCGTTTGCCGACAACAGTTCGCTCATGTTTGACAGGCTGTTTTGATAAAGGCGCATCTTCTCTTCGTCAGTTGCGCTGGGAAGCTGGTTTTGCCGGCGCGATGAACTGTTCAGCGCGTGTTCTACGGCGCGGTAGTCGGTGCCGTTGAACGTTTGGATGAGGTTCGCAAGGCGTGCAGAATTGTTGAGCACGGCTTCATTGGCGCCCGTGCCTGCGGCCAGGAACTTCTCGTAACTGAGGCTTCCCCGAGCGAACTTAGACTCAAGAATCGCGTTGAAGTTGGCGTTTTTCTGACGCTCGTTATCGAGCATCTGCAGGGCTTTATGCGCATAGGTTCCCACGACGGGGGCGTTGCGGTACTTGCGCAGCACGCGTGCGATGTCGTCGGCGGACGAGCCGGTTGTTATGTCCATATGCTGGTAGGGCAGCTGTTTTTTGCTTTGGAACAAGGGAACGTAGGGCTCGCCTTTTGCAACGAACAACAGCCGCCTGATGCCGTAAAAGCACCCAAAACCGAGTGCGCCCAGAGCAATGAGGGGCAAAAGCAATATGAACAAGAGCATCTCGAAGATGAAACCAGGATCCATGGAACACCTCTTTACCAGTTTGGAATCTGTTGCGTGTTCGCTTGCTAGCGCAGTGGGCCTCTGTGGCGGGTGCGCTAGAGCTCGCATCGCAATCCATTATCTCACGAGGTATTTACGAATGGTATGCGCGAGCAAAACAAGAAGTTAACAAAGTTGGTTCGAAATACCGTAGGTCCTTGATGGGGGGCGGATGCTGCAACGCGAGGCTTGCGGGTCTGCCACGCCAGGAGCGCGGATGCTGCCATGTTAAATGCGCGCAAGCAAGCACGAACTACTGCGCGCTATAATGGCTTGTGAAATGCGCTTTCCTTTTGCTGGAAAGCCGCACGACCGTTTCCCTGGTACGCAAAGGAGCACCTCATGAAACGACCGCATGTTGACGGTGGCTTTTTGTTCTGCTTCGGTCTTAACCTTATCCTGAGTGCATATTGGGCCATTCCTGCGGTGGTTCTCTTCGTGGCGCACGTTATCGCGGGAACCCCGCTTTGGGCTGCTTGGCTTGCCCTTGGCCTTTGGGTGCTTATCACGTTTGGCATTACGCTGTTTCTGAGCTGGGCTGTTTCACGAGCGCCTGCAGCTGATGCCCAGGGCGCCTATTCGCGTCGTTCCTCTTCAAGCAATCGAAAAGCAGCTGCGGAAAACGCGCATCATTATGATTCCGTGAACGTCGAATTGCGCACCGTCGAAAGCGCAGAAAACGTCGCTGTTGAAGGCACAGATAGCGCAGCCGTCGAAGGCGTAGCGAGCAACAATAATTTGGGATGACGCGGGTATTCTTGGCGCTGTCTCTTGCATCCTGCGTTTCGAGACGGAGCGATCAGGTATTAGAAAGCGATGCGTCAAAAGCGGGGTTTTAAGCATCGCCCCTGAAGTTGTGCGCTGAGCGTCATCTCGAAGTTGTGCGTTGAGTATCATCCCCGAAGCTGCTTGCTAAACGAGAAATCTCTTAAAAAGAGCGAGTTGTGAGAAGAACAATCATAGTTGCAGTGAAAAACTCGAGTTGTGAGAGCCGATAGCGAGCTCTTGGTGGCAAAAACTCGAGTTGTGAGAAGTTACGTGTCTGTGGCGAAGGCAGTCTGTATTTTCGATAGCCGTGTGAACAGGGGTTGCGGGAACGGAGCATCTGAAAGGGTCCTCTATGTTATGCGGGTTCTTCTCACAATTTGAGTTTTCTACTTCATACAAGATTATTTTTCTCACTATTCGAGAGTTGCAAAAAGTGAATTAATACCGGCGGCAGATGGGCGAGTTGCAGTCGGCAAGCGAGCGAGCTGCCGATTGGCGAGCGGCTCATGGATGGGTTCGCGCCATACCTGGTAGTGCACCCTACTCGGCGGTTCATACGACTCGGCGACGTACTCGCGTAGACAGTATGCACAAGATGCGATAGGGATTCGTGGGGGTTTCGTCTACGCGTTGTAGGACCGTTTAATGATAATGGATTTATGGAATACATCATCATCAGTCATAAATCTGCTTTTCGCTATTGGGGAGGGGAGAAGGCGCATCGTCATCCTGACGAATGCAGGTTCAATTTTGCTCTTTGGGACAACATTGCGACAAAGCTTCCACGCGAACAGGGGCAATTGCTCGATTCGCTTCGCTCGAGCAAAGGGGAGCTGGATTTACTGGTAAATGACACTTCGCAACGCTGCCATCCAGATGGCCGCGTTGTCCATTACTGGAAAGGTGGTTTTCTACCAGGTTCGATGTGCAAAGTCTCCGATGGAGTGCTGGTGGCATCGCCAGAAATGCTATATGTGCAACTAGCGCAAAGCTTAAGCATTCAGGCGGTTATTGCATGCGCAACGGTTTTGTGCTCGTCGTATTTCCCCGTATGCAAATCGGCCCGCTGTGAAAAGCTCGATGCCGTATTGAGCGGTTCGGCTTCGACAGCTTCGCTGAAAGGAGATGAAAGAAGGGGGTTCTATCGGCGTCTTCCCCTCACATCAAAAGCGCGTCTCTATGACTTTTTATCAGCGCTCAAAAACCATAACGGCGTCGCGAAGGCGCGCAGGGCTTTGCGTTGGGCAAGCGAAGGTGCAGCTTCTGCGCGAGAAGCCGAACTCGCGATACGTTTGTTTTCGGCCCGCTGTTATGGCGGTGATGGTTTGCCTGCGGCTATGCTTAATTTGCCCGTGTATCTTGACGATGCGGCAAAAATGATGTCTGGCAAGCTGTACTGTATAGCCGATTTTGTGTGGCCGGAAAAACGTTTGATACTGGAATATGACAGCAATCAGCACCATAGCGATAAATCCGCTATGCAGAAAGACTCACGTCGCAGAAATGCCCTTTTGCATATGGGTTTCGATGTCATGTCTTACACGAACGATATTTTCACGGACCAGCAAGCACGAACAGCGGCTGTCAAGCAGCTGGAATCGCGGTTGTACCCATATGGGCGAAAAAATGCCCGTACTTTTGAAGGCGCAGCGGAAGAGTTGTATCGTGCCGCGCGCGAGTTACCTCGCTGCGTAATTTAGGTAGAGGAGGCGAAGATGGACCTGGTCGCGCGTTCGCGAAGGAAGCAGATACCCCTCATACCACCGTAGCTGGTGCTTTGCGTACTGTGGTGAGGTCACGATTCTCGTCGTCCAATATAATGTTACGGGTGAGAGACAAAGTCGAACTCTCGAGTTTTGCAAGCTGGAAAGTGCGCTTCTTGAAACTTATACTGTGCGTATATGCGTGCGTTTTGGTGTGCGAGCGTTTCGGTCTTTAGGAAGGGGTCAACAATGGCGGTTCATCCGGTAATCAAGCAATTTGAATACGAAAAGCGTGGGCTTACCGAGAACGTTATTCTCAAGGTGGTCTCGAATGATGCCGCGCTTCCCGTTGAGAATCCAGAGGGCTTTCTTGACCTGGTGAAAGATTTTTCTGATGCCGAAACCGTGGGCCAGCAGAACATGTGCCTTGGCGGTGCGAATCCCGAAGTGAGCGCTGTGGTGCCGGTAATCCGTGGGGCATACCCTGGAGTGCGCTTCCGCAAGCAGCAGTTCGCGAAGATCCTGTCCGTGGGCGACGTGAGCGGGCTTTCCGAGGATTACGCCGAGACGCTCTTGGAATCGGGGAGCATCGCGCTTGTCGCCACCTCGTACGACGACGAGAGCATTGCTGCGCTTCTGAAGTTCGGTATCCTTCCTCTGCTTTCCGATGAGCCGTTGCCCGTGGGAACCAGCGTACTTATCAAGGGCATCGTGAATGACATCGTCTTGGACTGCAAGAATCTTACTGCCTTTACCATTACCGATGCGCTGGAGCCTTTGGCGTTGGAGCTGCCCAACCTGTACATCGGCCAGGAGCCGCCCTATGATTTGGCGCATCTCGACCCCCTTATGAAGGGCTAGTTGATGGGCAAAGCAACAATGCGGACAATTGTGCTCGTTGGTGCGTTGTGCTTCGCGTTGTCGTTGTGCGCGTGCTCAAATGGTGGCGCAACAACCGCGTCGGGCTCATCTACGCAAACTTCCGCCAGCGCAACGGCTTCCGCAAGCGCGCAAGCCTCATCGGGCTCAAAGAGCACGCAGGCTGCCTTGCCCATTTTGTCCTTCCAAACGAAAGACGTTAACGGAAACGCGGTTTCATCAGCGGATTTTTCCGAAGCAAAGGTTATCTTGGTAAACCTCTGGGAGCCGTGGTGCGGCCCTTGCGTGTCCGAATTGCCTGCTTTGCAGAAGCTTTATGACCGTTATCGCGATCAGGGGCTTGTAATACTGGGCGCATTTACCACAACTGAAGAGCAAGACGATGTTTTGGACCTCGTGGATAAAAACGGCATCACGTATCCCATCATAGTTGCGGACGGCAGCTTCGCGCCGTACCAAACGCGTTATGTTCCCACGTCGATGCTTTTCGATGGTCAAGGAAGGCCGCTGTTGGACGAGCCGGTGATAGGCGCGCAAAGCTACGCGCAGTGGGAAAAGCTCGTCCTTTCGTATTTGCAGTAGGAAAAGCATACAGCGGAAGTGCGCTTGCCGTCGCAAATTGAGCGCCCGCCAAGTCGCGGCAGGCGCGCGGCGAAGGTAGCCAGATGGTGATAGGGACACAAGGGGAGCGAAAAGGGGGCTGAGTCATGATTCGCAGGCGTGCAATAGGCATTGCGCTTTTGGCGTTGGGAGCGGCGTGCGCGATTATGGGCGCAAGCCAAGGCCAGCCCGCCCTTGTTTTTGCCCAGGCTGCCACAATTTGTCTGGAGTGCGTTGGAATTGGCTAAGGCGCAACGTTTCAGATTGGCCGTTCAGGGGGTGACGGCCCTCATCCAAAACGCCAACGTGGCGGGATTCTTTGCTGGTACGGTGTATGCGGGCCCCGCCAAAGCAGTGTGTGTTCCCGGTCTGAATTGCCACGCGTGCCCCGGCGCGCTGGGGGCCTGCCCTATAGGAATGCTGCAACATGGCCTTTCGGCCTATTCGTTCAAGTTTCCCTACTATGTGGTGGGGCTGCTCGTTTTTTTCGGTGCGCTGCTCGGTCGTTTCGTGTGCGGGTTTTTATGTCCGTTTGGCCTGCTGCAGGATCTACTGCATAAAATTCCTTTCCCGTGGAAGATTAAAACGTTCAAGGGCGACAAGCTTTTGCGTAAAGCGAAGTACCTTGTCTTGCTGCTGATGGTGCTCGTACTGCCAGTGGGCATCAAGTTGACACCGTTCTTCTGCAAATATTTGTGCCCTTCGGGAACGCTTGCCGGACTGCTGTTGATGCTCAGCGATAGCTCGTTGTTTCAGCTGGTGGACGCGCTGTATTCGTGGAAGCTGGCCGTGCTCATTGTTGTGGTGATGCTTGCAATGGCCATCAGCCGGCCGTTTTGCAAGTACCTGTGCCCCTTGGGCGCTTTCTACGCGCCGTTTAACAAAGTGGCGTTGCTGCGCATGAACGTTGACCTGTCGCGATGCGTGGGCTGTAAATCATGCGTGTCGGTGTGCAAAATGGGAGTTGATCCCTCCGTCGATCCCAATGGTTTGGAATGCATCAGATGCGGGGCGTGCATCGATGCGTGCGAGCAACATGCCCTCTCGTACGCGCACGTGCTAAGCAAAGCCAACAAGGACGCGTCCTTTCCCGAGCGCTCATAACATTATCTGCAACGGTTGCCTTCAGCGCAGGCGATGAATGGCAGAAATTGGGGACGACCACGCAATTGTTCTCGGCAGTGTCGCGGACCTTGCTTTCGGCGCGCATCGTATTGCGAGATCGGCTGAGCTCGCACTGGATGCATTATTGCGGAAACGCGCCCGCGTCTGCACCCGACGTCGTTAAATCAGTCATAATAGAGAGTAACAACGGCGGCACGCCCGTTTGTTTGCGTTGCTTGACCAAGTTTTGCCTATGCGGGAGCTGAGGTGTTTTATAGCTATGCAGATGCAAGCGCTTGGTACAGATGCGTGCATGAGCGTTCGAAATGCATATTTTTTGTTACCGTGCGCACATTGCGGGTAACGCGTCCCTTAGGGGGTCTGCTATGGCAGTCAAAAGCTTTGATTTGAACGAGCAAACGCTTTCGGTCGTTGAGGAAATTGGCGGGCACATTCCCGGTGGTTTTTTCATATATCGTGCAGAAGGAAACGAAGAGCTGATATACGCGAATAAAGCCGTGTTAGACCTGTATGGTTGCGCCGATATCGAAGAATTCAAAGAGCTCACGGGTTTCACTTTCAAGGGAATGGTTCATCCCGACGACTATCAGGACGTTTCGCTGTCGATCGTGGATCAAATTGCTCGCAGCGATGACAACATGGATTACGCGGAGTATCGCATCATCCGCAAAGATGGCGCTGTGCGTTGGCTGGACGATTACGGCCATTATCTTGAGACCGAGACCTACGGTGGGGTTTACACGGTCTTCGTTTCCGACATTACTGAAAAACGAGAGCGGCAAGAAGAAGACGCTGCGGTGCGTGATGCGGTAATTGCCACGCTCACCAATGCGTACAACACGGTCTGGCTCATCAACGATGTGGTAACCGAACGATGCTCGCTTTACCATACCGACGACGATCAGGCCCATGCTGTTGCCATTCGTAATGCGTTGAGTCATGCACGGTACACGGATACGAAAACCCAATATGTCAACACGATGGTTGCCCCCGAAGATCGCGCGCGCATGCAAGAGCAAATAGGGCTTCCGTACATATTGGAGCAATTCAAAAGCAAAGACCGCTTTTCGGTCGGTTTTGTGCGGGCATTGGACTCGGGTTCGCGCAACTACCGCATCGACTTCGGCAAAGTGCATATGCCCGGGGGCAAAACGGGTGTCATGATGGGCTTTCGTGACGTCGAAGAGGAAGTTAGGCAAGAGCGCGCGATGAAAGATGCGCTTGCGAAGGCAGAAGAAGCCGAAGAGCAGAACCGTTACCTTATGGAAGAGGTGCGTTCGGCAGCCCAGCTGGCCGAACTGATGGGATCGGCGTCTTCGCTGCTTACCAATATGCCGGCAATGAGTTTTTCGAAAGACGCGAAAACGGGTGTCTATTTGGCCTGCAATCAAGCGTTTGCTGAGTATGCGGGTAAAAGCACCCCCGAAGAAGTGGTGGGCCTTACCGACCATGAGATTTTTGATCGAGACACGGCCGATCACTTCGTTGAAGACGACGCCAAAGCACTCGAAATGGATGAGGCGTACATATTCTTCGAAGATGTCCCTGATGCTACAGGGGCGGAAGTGCGCAATCTTCAAACCACCAAGACGAAATTCGAGGACGCGACGGGCCGTTTGTGCTTGTTGGGAATGTGCATCGATGTTACCGAAATGACGCGAATCAAAACAGCGGAAGCGACCAGTTTGGCGAAGCAGCAGGAGATGGAGGAAAAGCTTGCCCTTCAGGAGCAGTTGCTAACGCAAGAAAAGCACCGCAAAGAGCTCGATAGCATGATTACCGCGATGGCCTCTGACTACCGCAGCGTATATCATGTTGATCTTGATGCCGACGATGCGGTTTGCTACCGGGCTGATGCCTCAGATCCAAATCAAACTCCTGAGGGCGTGCATTTTCCCTACTATGCGCGATTCAGCGAATATTGCGATTTGTACGTTGATCCTGCCTACCAGGATGGTTTCAAGGAGTTCATCGATCCGAATAGCATTCGCGCGGCTCTGAAAACAGAATCGATCATCGCGTATCGCTATCTGGTTCGACATGGTTCAACGGAATACTACGAAATGCTGCGTATGGCAGGAGTGCGCCATCCGAGCGATCGGGCAGACCACGCAGTTCATGCTGTGGGGTTGGGCTTTACCATCATCGATGCCGAAATGCGCGAGTCTATGGCCAAAAACCAAGCGTTGCACGATGCGCTTGTTGCTGCCGAGGATGCGAACAAAGCCAAAACAGCGTTCCTTTCGAACATGAGCCACGAAATCCGAACGCCAATGAACGCCATAATCGGATTGAATAACATCGCCTTGGCGGATGAAAGTATCTCGGCGAACACGCGCGAGCACCTTGAGAAAATCGGCGATTCAGCTCATCATCTGCTGGGCATCATAAACGACATCCTTGACATGTCGCGCATTGAGTCGGGTCGCATGGCGATAAAAGCCGAAGACTTTTCGTTCGCCAAAATGCTCGAGCAGGTGAACACCTTGGTAAGTTCTCAATGCCGTGACAAGAATTTAAGCTACGAGTGTCGCGTCGACCCCGCCGTAGCCAATTATTATCATGGTGACGACACTAAGCTTCGCCAAACGCTGCTCAATATCTTGAGCAATGCGGTGAAGTTTACGCCAGAAGGGGGCTCTATAGCGTTAAAGGTTGAGATTGCTGCGCGTTTCGAAGGAAGAACCACTCTGCGATTCACGATCAGCGATACGGGTATCGGCATGAGCAAGGAGTTTTTACCCACCTTGTTCGATCCTTTCACGCAAGAGGATTCGTCTTCAACCAACAAATATGGCAGTACGGGTCTTGGTATGCCTATCGCGAAGAGCATCGTCGAGCTCATGAACGGCAACATTGAGGTAGAAAGCGAAAAGGGCAAAGGCACTACGTTTATCGTCTCCGTTACTTTGGAGGATGTGCAATACTCTATCGAGACGCATGAAGAAGGTTCGCTGCATCCTCATGATATGTGCGTTCTAGTTATCGACGACGATCCCATTGCCTGTGAGCATGCTCAAGTGGTGCTCGGACAGGTTGGTGTAACCTGTGAGGTGGCCCTTTCTGGGGCTGAAGGCGTCGACATGGTTAAGCTCCGTTTTGCCCGTCAAGATCCCTATCACCTTATTCTGGTGGACTGGAAGATGCCGGACATGGATGGCGTTGAAACCACTCGTCTTATCCGTGCGGCAGTTGGTGATACGACGCCCATTATCATTCTGACCTCGTACAATTGGGAAGATGTAGCTGATGAGGCAACGGCCGCCGGTGTGGACACGTTTGTCTCGAAGCCGTTGTTCGCGGGCACGGTGATGGATGAGTTCAAGGCCGCTTTCAGACGCAAAAATGCACGTCTCGAACGTGAAACCGCCGATTTGCACGGTCGCCGTGTTTTATTGGCCGAGGACATGAGCGTCAATGCCGAGATTATGGTGATGGTTCTTTCGATGCGCGAAATCGAAGTCGACCTCGCCGAAAACGGCCAAATTGCAGTAGAAATGTTCATGGAGCACGAAGCGGGATACTACGATGCGATTCTTATGGACGTGCGTATGCCGGTGATGGATGGCCTGGAGGCCGCTCGGCGCATCCGCGCATGCGATCGTTCGGACGCCCGCAGCGTTCCCATCATTGCCCTAACCGCCAATGCGTTTGATGAGGATGTCCAGCGCAGCATGCAAGCGGGATTGAACGCGCACTTAAGTAAACCGGTTGAACCAGAGGTTTTGTTTGCAACATTGGAAAACCTTATTGAACCGTAAAAGTGTAGGTGGATACTCTGTCGCAGGCGCGCTTGAGTTCTAAGTACAGCGCGTCTGCGGGCTTATCATTCTCGTCTGTGTCCAGCGCAAGGTTGAATCGATAGATATGGCGTTATTCTTCATCGAGCCAGCAAGCGTCGGCGGAAACGTTTGCTAGGAAGAATCGCCCCAGGTTCTCACGGTTGCGCGCTTGGTGGAATCTGAACAGCAGCGGCGCACCATCGTCGTGGGCGAACGTGCCGCCGTTGTGAGCGAGGCCGCTGAGAGCGTTTGACATACTGCCGCCTTGCGCGTCTGGTGCGAGCGCGTTCGTGGATTGCGCTGCAACGTCAAGCGGTCCCAAAATTTCAAGTTTGCCCACATCGTGAGACATGATGAAGCGGAATCCCTTGGCAATGCCGCTTAAATTGTTGCGCGTTTGCTCGATGATTTCGCATGCCGTGCGCAGCGGAACCTGGAAGCGGTTCTTCACGCCAATGGTGGGCCTGCATTGGAACACGTAGTAGGGAATTACGCCAATGCCTGTGAGGGCGTTCATGAGCTCTGCCATGATTCGCGGCGAATCGTTGACTCCCTTAAGCAGCACCGTTTGATTGCGCACGGGAACACCCGCTCGCAAAAGTTGTTGTACGGCATCACGTGATTCCGGCGTGATCTCTGCGGGATGGTTGAACTGCGTCACCACATAGAGCTGCTTTTGTTGCGAAAACTCCGAGAGCATCTGCGTTAGCTCGGCATCGGTGGTAATACGCTGCGGAAGTACCACGGGAATTCGGGTGCCGAAGCGGATGGCCGACAGGTGCGCGATGGGAGCCAGGAGTTCAAGGTAGCGTTTGATGTTCTCGTTACTCAGCAAAAACGCATCGCCGCCGCTTATCAACACGTTGGTTATCTCGCTATGGGCCGCTATGTACGATGCGATTTCGTTCACATCGCGTACCACTTCGTCATGGGCGAGGCCAACCAGGCGACGTCGGAAACAATGGCGGCAGTACATTGCACATTGGTTGGTGGAAAGCAGGAGCACTGTTTCGGCGTACTTGTGCTGCAGTCCGGGAAGCACGGTGCTTGTGGCTTCTCCGCTGGTGTCGGCAAGACCCGCAAGATCGAGCTCTTCTGTTCCCGGAATGCACATGCGGCGTATGGGATCGTTGGGGTCATCTGGATT
Organism: Eggerthellaceae bacterium; assembly: GCA_045545435.1. Taxonomy (GTDB): domain Bacteria; phylum Actinomycetota; class Coriobacteriia; order Coriobacteriales; family Eggerthellaceae; genus UMGS1502. The sequence goes on from JAZQAV010000099.1 coordinate 46,723, forward strand.
AATGAGCGAAAGATAGTACGGGTTGACCAGGAGGGGATACGTTTTCTGGATGGCGGATAAAATGGCGAGTTTGTTTTCGGAAAGGCCAAGGCGCTCTTGGAGTTCGGCGATGTTGGTGCAACTTTGGGAGAGAAGCTCGCGCCATGGTGCCTCTTTAGGGGAAGTGAGCAAAGTCATAAATCCTCCTGTCGCAGATGCCCGTTGCAGGCGCCAAGGGGCGTGTCTTAGAGTGTACGCGAAGTAAATATTATAGTTATTTAATACTAACGGCATCCTAAGGTTGAGCTCGCGAACGGTTGGGGCGCATGGGATGAGCGGCACAGGTGCGCAGGGTGTTTGTCTGGCGAGCATGGCCGCGGCGCGTACGAGTGTCGCGCGCGCATTCTCTTCGCGGAAGTTGCTAAGCCGCCTCACTCGAAGTGTTTCTGCTGCCGTTTTCTCCGAATGAGATGTGTAACTATAAGCCTTGCGTTAACGACGTCGTTGGTGTCCATTACATGGTACTCGCATACGCTTTTTTCAGCGTAAAGTCTGCATTGTCAACAACGGTAGGAAGAGCGAAAAGCAAATCGTAGTTTTCGCGCTTCCAGCAAGCAGCGTGTGTGTTTGCATATTGCGTGTGAAAGAGAGGTTGCCATGTACGAACCTTCACGACTCGTTAAAACGTTTTTCATCGCGGGCTTCCAGCGCTATGACGGTGCGCTTGTTCTCGACAAGTTGAAAGCCGGCAAAAAGATCAAAATGGTTCGCGACCCAAAGAATCCCTACGATGCGAACGCTATCGAGCTGCATTACAAAGGTACCAAGCTCGGTTTTGTGCCCCAAAGCGAAAACTCCCTTATCGCACTCATGATGACATACGGGCATAAAAAGGTGTTCGAGGCGCGCATCATTCAGGTTGATCGCAAGGCCAACCCATGGCAGCAGGTACGCGTGGGCATTTACGTTACCGATGCTCGTAAATAACGGACGTCGTACTTGCTTCGCGGATGACCTTCCGCCTTCACCAGCGGTTTCGGTGCGTCATGGCTAGCGTAAACGCACTGTCCCAACCAGAAAGGGCACCGATTATTTCGGTGCCCTTTCGCACGGTATGGTATGACAAGTGCGAATCATAAGCCAGCATCTTGCGCCAATACCGCACGGTTTTTAAGCGGCCTCTCCTTTGCGCTTTTGGGTGAGGGTAAACAGGCCAAGCAGCAAGAGGCAGGCCATGAAGACCAAGCTCAAGATAAACATGATTGTGTAACCATTGGGCAGGTCGGCAATGATGCCCCAAAATGCGGGTGCTATGGCCGCGGCAACTGCGCCTCCTAAGGATATTCGAGCGTAAATGGTAGTGTAATCGCGCAGGCCAAATGCATGACGCGTGAGGATTGGCGATTCAACGGCGGCACACGGATACACGCCACCGAACAGGAAGCTGCCCACCATAAGCGTAGCCAGAAGCGGTCCGCCAAGCCACAGCAGCAATACGCCCGCAACTCCCAAAACTATGGCGAACAAAAGACCGGCCTTCACGTTGTGGTCGCTGATGGCCCCCAAGGCAACCTTGCCAAGAGCTTGGCCGGCCATACAGGCGCTCGCAACGGCGCCAGCTGCCAGCGCAATTTCTTCCACGCCGAATGACTGGCAGTACGCGGGGAAGAACTGGAAGGTCGTGAGATTCATGGTTGCCAAGAAGGTGAAAAGCAGTACGGCAAAGAACGTAGGAGACTTGATTGCCTGGGCTGCTTCGATTCCCTCGGACGCTGGTTGATTCGATTTGGAATCGGATTCATCTGTGGCGCCGTACGGCTCCAGCCCCTTATCGGAAGGTTTGCTGCGCACGAATATGAAAACCACGGGAAGTGCGACAGCGAGAACAATTATCGCAAAAACCAGATAGGCCATTCGCCATCCCTCGGGCGACGAGTTGATGAGCGCGGTTCCAATGGGGTTGAAGATAACGCCGCCGATGCCCGTAAACGCAACGCATAGTCCAATGAAAAAGCCCATGCGCGTTCTGAACCAGCTGTTGATAAGGGAGGGGATCGCCAGGTACAGAATAGGCGCAACGCCCAATCCCAATGCGACTCCTGCAGCGTAAAAAACCCAAAGTCCTTGCGCTTGCGACATAGCAAGAAAACCAAGGCCATCAAGAGCCATGCATCCGGTAAGCACGTAGCGGAAGTTAACTTTTTTAACCAGGCGTTCTGCTATAGGCAAGGCTATGATCATCGCAACGCCCATAATGCTCATGTAGAGGGATACTTGGGCTTTAGGAACGGCAAAGTACTCAGCTACGGGAGTGTAAAAAATTCCTGCGCAGCTCAAAGCCATTGCACAGGGGATTCCCATCATGACAATACAGGCTGCCACGATGGCGAAAGCGTAATGAAACCCACCGGTTTGCGGATTCTTTGCTGATGACGTTTCCGAAGGCATCCGTCCTCCTCGTTTTGATGGCGCCACTTTGAGCGTACTGCATCACTCGGCGATATATGGCGCATGCGAGCTATAGGAAAAAGCAATACCATATAGCACAATATAGTAAGAGAACCCTTCTATGAAATACTGTACATATGTTATTTAAACCGGATTATGGAGACAATTACATACCGGGCAAGTCGTCCGTAACGAAGCATCATTTGCGATTATTCGGCTTTCAGGTGCGTTGCTGCTGTTTGCCTACTGAACAGCGCCGCCCTCGCCTTCGTTGCTGCGCAAAATCACATGCGTTTTCTGCCACTCAGTGAACGCGTTGAGCTCGGGCTCGTTGAGCTTCATGGCCAGTGCGATCACGGCAACGTCATCGACAAGTCCTACAATGGGAATGTTGTCGGGAATAAGGTCTTGCCCTTTAACCAAATAGATGAGCGACCCCAAAACTGATGCCACCACTTTGGGGGAAACCTCGGTGTATTCGCGGGTTACGTAGCATTTAATCATATTCGCCATCAGGGGGATGTTGGAAAGTGCGCCTCCAACAGCACCCGGAAGATTGGCAACGCGCTCTTTTACCTGGCCCAAGATATCTTCAACCTTGGCGGGATCGTTGATGATGTTTTGCGCTTCAGCGATTCCGCTTTCCAGTGCGGCTTTGGCGTTGTCGATGGTTTCGTTTGCTGCCATGATGCTCCCTTCGAATGAGCTCGCTCAATTGATGCGCGATTGGTGCTGCATCTATTATCGCATGTGGAATGCGGATTGTCGTGCAGTTCATTCGCGCGCACCGCACGCTGCGCGCAAAATCAAGCTCGTTAACGCACAAATGTAAACGTTGACGAGTTCGATCGCGTTTCGTCAAATGAATACCCGCTCCAATTGAAGCCAAGCAGGTCGCTTGGCTCTTTTGCATTTATCGTTGCAAGGTAACGCACCATTTCTCCGCGGGCCATTTTTGCGTACACGCCCTTCTGGACAACTTTGTTATTCTCCAACTCGCCGAAAACGCAGGTGATATAGGCGTCGTTGGGCTGCAGGTATTTCTCAATCGCTTTGGAATATTCCTTCGACGCGAGGTTTATGAGTACGCGGCTTTCGTCCATGACCTCACGATACAACGCGTCGCCCCAAAAATCGTACAGGTTTGCATACCCGTCGGCGGCCCCTTTCGCCTGCATTTCCAAGCGATAGGGCGCCACGCCGTCAAAAGGCTTTAACACGCCGTAAAAGCCTGAAAGTATGCGAAGGTGCTCCTGGACGTACGCGAGCTGGCTCTCGTCGAATACGGTGGGAGCCATGCTGGTGTACTGGATACCGTCGTAAGCCAGCAGCGCAGGAGTAAGGTTGCGCTCAAGGTCCATATGCGAAAAACGCTCGGCATTCTGCTGAGCTATTGAATCGCTGCAGGCCCACAACGCTTTTTGCTGTTGATAGGAAAGGTTGCAGATCCAATCTTTAAGTTGGCCGGCGCGCTCAATAAAGATGGGCAGGCTATTCCAGCCAATGCCGTCGGTGGCTTCCACCATCTTTTTTGCGGGCGAGATGATTATTCTCACAAACGTCTCCTTGGAGCTAGGCCAAAGCCTCCAGCATGTCCGTAGGATTTTCGGCTGCCTTCACCTTGCCCAGCGCTTTAACGATAATGCCGTCCTCGTCGATAAGGTACGTGGTGCGAATGACGCCCATAGAAACTTTACCGGCGGTTTTCTTTTCTTTCCA
>JAZQAV010000100.1:0-4599 GCA_045545435.1 Eggerthellaceae bacterium
GGCAATGGAGAGATGGACGTCCTTCTCCGAAAGGCCGTATCCCCCTGCGCCGCCATCGTAGCCGCCATGGCCCGGATCCAAGGCTACGATAAGGTAGTTTTCGCGGGAATCAACCGTGGCCGCCTGCGCCTGCGGGATCCCAACAATGGCGTTAAGCGATTCCGCTATGGCGGTAGGCGTTTCAGTCTCACTCGACTCATCAACCGCGGAATCGGCGTCATAGTCGGGGTTATCCAGCGCGCCGTCGGCCACCGCCTGACTGTCGATAACGGATTCCCCCGCATCAACAGCCTGAACACCTTCGCTGTCGGCGATAGTGATAGCCTCTGCAACACTTGCGGTAGCTACCAATCCACCTGCATCATCAAGGGCGTACGCCGATACACCGTCTTCGGTGCCCAGCTCTTCGGCTTTGCGAACAGAGTCGGCAACGTCAGCGGTAACCACGTCGAACAGGTAGGCGTTACCCGATGCGGACAGCGGAATGAAATAATTGGAGTCGCCCACCGAATACATAAGCGAAACCGCGTTGTACGCGCCGGTGTCGGAATCGCTGGCGAAAGAGATGGTGAACAGCACCGCACCGTCAATGGTGACGGCCGCGGGAACGGTGATTATCTCGCCCGTTTCAGCACACGCAAGCTGGAGCTGGGCGTTTGATACCGTGGCACCCGAATCCAAAAAACCGATTGCGATGTTTTGCTCTTCGCCAGTTCCCACCACGGCTGCGTCCACATAAACGAACTCGATGGCATCGTCAGCGGAAAGCTTCTGGTAGGAATCGGGGACCTCCGCGGCAGGAGACTGTCCGGCAGCATCGGCATTTGCGGCATTGCCATCGTTTGCGTTATCGGCACTGGTCGCAGCAGAAGCATCGGAGGCGCCCATAGCGGATTCTGCGCCGTTATCGGAATTGGATGTATTGGCCGCCGAACCGCTGTCGGTCGACCCCACGCCCGGCGCTTCCCCTGTGGAAGAATCACCTGACGTGTACCCTTCCGCGAGCGGCGCGTCGTTTACCGTCGCAAACGAATCCTGCGTGCCAGAAGGGTCCGCAGCGTACGCGGGAATACCCAACAGCGAAAATGCCAGCACAAAACTCGCGAAACACGAAATGGCTTTGGTGAAATGTTTCATAGTGTCAATCCTTGCCCTTGGTGTGTTTGTATCGCATGAGCAATTCTTTCAATGAATGTTGCTACATAGTACAACCTCAACGCGCAGATAGTCAGAATTACATCGAATAAATGGAGCCAAAAGCCCTGAATAGAACAAAAAACGGTGCGCTGCGAGGGAACTCGCAACGCACCGTTGCATCCTTATTTGCAGCACTTCACCACAAAGTGGGCGTGGAAGCCGCTATCCAACGAGCTCGCTATGGGCTTGGTCGAGGGCTTGCACGAGCGCGGCCATTCGCCATGATTGGCTGGGGCTGCTGCTCGACATGATGGAAATCACGTACGGATGACCGTCCTTTACGACAAGCGCACCTTCGTTGTGAATGGTGTCAATCCAACCAGACTTCGAGTAAACCACGTCGGCAACAATCGCATCACGCGAAGTAATCCAGAAATTATCATCAAGGACATCGCGTAACCACTGAGCGTTGTAGGAGTTGTCGCACAGCAGATATTCGGAGCACGACAGCCACATTTTTGCCAAGTCTTTAGGCGTATACCACCCAAAGTAGCCCGCACCGTACCATGATATGTTTGCGTTCACTTCGGCAAGAAGCGAATTGATGGTGGAGTAGCCGTACCTGTTAATAAGCGCGTAATACGTCTCATTCGTTGAGTTGTACAGCGACCAGAACATGTCATCTGAGGACTCGGAAAGCGTCCACGGCCAGTACTTGTTAAGCGAAATGATGTAGGGCGCCTTAATGGTGCAGCAACTGGTGTAAGGCTGATCGGCGCGATAGGCAACGCCAGCTCCCGTAGAGAGATCGATCATCACAAAGCCCACATCGCAGCCGCCATTCCAGTAATTGCGAATTGCATCCGCAAGCAGCATGTACGCGTAGGCGGACAGACCCTTGTTGGTACCGAAGACGCTGAATTCGCCACTCCAGAACGAATCAAGGATACGAGCAAGATCGGCTGGATCCCAATCCCTAAAGGGCATAGCGGTTGATCCGGGAGCGCTGCTGCCCTTGGGAAGGACAATGATCTCAACCGATTCTACCGCGCGCGACATATTTGCCGTGCCTGCAGGAGCCCCGTTGCAGGCCCAGCCAAGCCATCCGAAATTAGCCGAATGTACGCGGTACCACACGTCGAAGCATTGAGCAAGATCGCCCGTGAGCTGGACCTTTATTGCCTCAATTTGCTTCCCTTCAACACCGGCAGGCGTTCCGTTGCCCGCAAAATCCTGCCATCCGATGTCGGCAGAATGCGCCGAGATTTGCAATTCGCCGGTAAAGCCAATTGCATTCACCGCGGTATCGAGCTGATAGATGGCTTTTGCCTGGCCGGTAGTGCCAGCAGTTGCGCCACGCGTTTTGTCCGCTTGCCAACCGTACCCATCTCCGTTTGCACGGTAGGTGTAGTTAAGCTCGCGATAAGGGCTGGCCGTAGCACCAGGGGCTTCGCCACCTTTTTCAACCAGTTGTATCTGGACGGCCTCAGCTTGCAGGCCGCATCCAGCAGAACCTGCCGTGTCGCCGTTCTTGGCCCAATCGAGCCAGCCAACGTTTGCGATGTGCAAACGATAGTAAACGTCATGGGTATCTGCAGCCTCACCGGAAAGCTTAATCTGAAGGGCCTCTATTGCATTGCATTGACCGATGGTACCCGCGGTAGCACCGTCAGATACCCAATCTTGCCAACCCACATTGGCAACATGCGCACGATACTCAATCGAACCAGGAGTGCTTCCCAAAGAAATGTTCAACGCCTCAAGACGAAGTCCTTCGCCAGAGGTTCCCGCAAGCTCCCCTGCCCCAACCGGGCTCATCCATCCGTAGTTTTCCGAGTGAGCCTGGTAATGGAAATCACCGTTTTCCTGCAAAGGATTGGCGGTTGAACCAGGAGCTTCTCCGCCCTTAGCAACCGTTACCACCTGAACGGCCTCAATATGCTCCCCATAGCCCAGCGAACCTGCCGCTGCGCCATTGGAGGCCCAATCAAGCCAGCCCACGTTGGAGACATGGGTGCGGTAATAAATATCGTACATGCTGGCCAATTCGCCAGAAAGCGAGAGCTTGATGGCCTGCAATGGCTTGGCATAGCCGGTTGTTCCCGCTGTTCCATTGGAAGCCTCAGGCTGCCAGCCTAAGAATTCGGTGTAGCCTTGCGAGACAACAGCACCGCCAACAAGCGAGGAGGCATTCTTAATAGAAATGGCCTCTACCGCTAAATTCTGGCCCGTGGTACCAGCCGTTGCTCCATCGTGCTGAGGAGCCATCCACCCAATTTCAGAAACGTGGGCAGCATAAGTGATAAGCGGCTCCTCAAATGCCGCTTTGGCGCCGTAGCCGTCAAAAGGCGATCCAGCAGGGACAATTTTTACCTCAAAGGCTTGCACCGCCAGCGCTTTTCCAGCGGAACCAGCAGGCTCGTTGTTCTTAGCCCATCCAAGCCAACCCAGCTCCGATACATGAACGCGATAGTAAACGTCATATTGAGCTGCCAAATCGCCCGTAAGCGTAATGCGCATTGCTTCTACAGCCTGCCCATATCCCGTGGTGCCGGCAGTTTCGCCATCGGCGACGTAACCTTGCCAACCCACATTGGCAACATGAGCGCTGTAGCTGATGCCGCCGCTTACAGAGGTTTCCCCTACTTTAATTTGGAACGCCTCAAGGGGCAGACCGTAACCGACGGTTCCTGCCTGCTCGCCATCAGACACTTCATCTTGCCAGCCAATGTTTGAAACATGGGCTTTATAGGTTAGGTGAATAGGTTCTGCGTTCTTCTTAGAAGCATCTTCCTCTTCTTCTTTACCTTCTTCTTCATTTGAAGCCTTATCAGCGTCTTCCTCTACAGCTTTGTTGACAGAAGAGGCGTCGTCTCCATCGGTATTGGTGGCGTTTGCGTTGTTATTTGTCTCTTCGCCGTTAGAGCCATCGTTGTTTGGCTCCAAATCGGAATTACCGCCCGAAACCCCCGATTGGTCTCTCTGGTCATTTAACGAATCTCCTTGGTCGTTTCCGCCAGGTTGCGATCCAGGATTGTCGGAGGGCGCAGATTGCCCATCGTTAGATGAATTGTCACCGTTGGGATTAGTTGCATCCGAGGAGCTGTTAGATGGCGTACTGCTTGCATCTAAATCGTCACCCGCTGCGAATGCGAGCGATGGCATAAGCCCCACAACAAGAACCACCGACAATAATCCCCGCAACATTTTGGCCGCTAAACGCATATCAACCTCTCAAACAGTTAAGCGATTTGAACCTATACAATTTATCACATTATTTTAGATAGGTAACTTTAGGGATATAGGACAAAAAGTGTGTCCCTGAGCTAATCCAACCAGAACGGATACGGGTCCTTGTGGTGGAGTTCCTCCCACACCACCCGGTCTCCCCACTCCGTCCCTCCGTCGTCTCGTTTAGGCTGCACCGAATAGGCCCTGTAGAGAAAGTCGATGTCGTCGTCT
>JAZQAV010000101.1:0-20618 GCA_045545435.1 Eggerthellaceae bacterium
TACGGCGCCCCCAACCAGTTCTCGCCCACGGGCCTCAAGGTCACCCGCCGCGACAGCTCCCGCGTCGTGGAGTTCGACCCCACCACGCTGGAAATCGTGTGGGAGTGCACCGGTGAGCCTCTGGGCGGCGCCGGCGGATTCAACTTCAACGGCAACTACTTCTACAGCCCGCTCACGTCCGACGCGCAGCGTCTGCCCAACGGCAACACGCTCATCTGCGAGGGATGCTCCTCCGTTCTGCGCGAGTACACCGCCGACAACGAGCTGGTTTGGGAGTACGTATTCCCCGAGGCTGGCAAGGGCCTGCTGTATCGCTGCTACCGCATTCCTTACGAGTGGGTACCGCAGCTCGAGAAACCCACCGAGGTTGCTATTCCTCGCGCCGACGTTGCACAGTTCCAGGTCGAGGGCGCATTTGCTTCCGACTACGAAACCGCCAAGGTTTCCGTCGAGGGCGCAAACGCCTTCAACACCGTGCTCGCCGAGTGCGTTACCGACCTTGAGTAATCTCTCAACGGTTTCACGTTTTGTGAAACTTCCCTTTTAGGGCCTTTCCCCAAGCGGTTCGGCATGCAGTCCGGGCCGCTTGGGAAGAAAGATGGCTCTGATGACCGCCTATTCTTCACATGGCGATTGCAACGCTTCGCCCCGTTAATCGGAGTGAGTGCTTGCTCGAAATGTAAGAGTTACGTTTCAGAACAGGCGGTTGGCCGAGCCATTGATATTGTTCGTACGATCGCAAGGAGTTTCCATGTCTGCTGAGAAAGCTGCGAAGAAGGGTAGCGGATCTTATTACATCCATATGGCTATTGGCCTTGGTGTTATGATTCTGTTCTTCTTCCTCCCTGCTGTTGACCCCATCACGCCGCTTGGCATGAAGGTCGTCGGCATCTTCCTGATGATGGTTTACACGTGGTCCACGCTGGACACGTTGTGGCCGTCAATGCTCGGTCTTGTTATGCTCGGCGCAATTGGCGCCGACCCCGCCGGCTTCAACAGCCTCTGGATGAACGCCATTGGTTACAACGTTTGTATCCTGGTTCTTTTGGCAATGGTTCTGTTCGGTGGCGTTGACACCTACGGATGCACCAACTACATCGCGAAGTTCTTCCTTACCCGTAAGATCTTCAAGCATCGCCCCTACGTGTTCATGGCTATCTTCTTCGCCGCCTGCGGTGTTCTTTCCGCAACCATCGGCGTATTCATTGCCCTGATCCTTATGTGGTCGATCGCTCGCAGCACCCTCGAGGCGCTCCACATTACGCGTGAGGACAAAATTTGGCCGTTCTTCTTCGTTGGTATGTTCCTGGTAATTACCCTCATGCAGCCGTTCTTCCCCTTCAAGGGCGCCCCGCTGATCCCGCTGAGCGCATATCAAACCGCAATGGGCGACGGCACGCATGTTCCTTACCTGGTACACATGATCACCGACATCGTTATGACCATCCTTGTGATGACCATTTACCTTGTTGGTCTGAAGTTCGTCATCCGTCCCGACGTTAGCAAGCTGCAGGCTGTTGATCCCGCCAAGATCGGCGAGCTGCTGCCTCTGCCTCCGATGAATCTCATTCAGAAGATCTACCTCATCATGATTCCGGTGTACGTGTTCTTCCTGCTGGTTCCCGAGTTCATCCCCAAGGGCATGAACCCTGTTTTCGACCTTATCAAGTACATGGGCCCGCTGGGCGTAACCGCTGCGTTCGTATGCGTCTTCCTCATGGTTCGCATCGAGAACAAGCCGCTGCTTAACTTCAAGGAAGTTGCTTACAAGCAGTTCAACTGGGGCATCTTCTTCATGATCGCCGCTGCTGTGTACGCTGCCGGTTTGCTGTCCAAGCCCACCGTTGGCGTTGCTGCATGGCTCCTCAAGGTTCTCAACCCCATCCTTGGCAACCAGCCCGAGATGGTGTTCGTAGCCCTCATGCTCTTCACCGCTTTGGTCATCACCAACTTCGCCAACAACGCCGCTATGGCAACCGTTCTGGTACCGGTCATCATCGCCTTCTCGCAGCAGAATGGCTATGACCCCACCCCGATCGTATCTGGCGTCGTTCTGATGGTGTTCGTCGCAATGCTCACGCCCGCCGCTTCTCCGCATGCAGGCATGATGCATGGCAACAAAGAGATTTACACCACCAAGGAAATTATGATGATCGGCCTTCCGATGTGCTTGATCACGCTCGTGATGTACATCTTCATTGGCTACCCGCTGATCAAGGCTCTGCTTACGGTCATTACCGCCTAACGGCAAGGTAAGTGCAATTAGCTAAATCCTAATGTGGGTTTAGCAATATAGAAGGACCGCCCTGGAATTCCGGGGCGGTCCTTTCCTATGCATGCATCATCTAGTTTTGCGTTGCATCACTTTGCCGTGCGGCGAACTCAACGTTTACCGCTCATTACAAAAGCTTCAACCGCCCGAATTCATTCAAATGATTATTTGAAGATTTTGGCCTCCATTAATGATTCAAAAATGCTCCACTTTTACCAACATGCATTTTAGTGAGTGGGTTACTGCAACGTAATTGCGCGAATAACCATATAGCAGGAATAAAGTGATATGAGTGATTCTATCGGCTATTCTATTGGGTATTTAAAAAATAATCTATCTGATATAAGAATTTGCTATTAATAAAAAAGCACCCCATATAATTGCATCACAACTTAGAACATATATACTTCATAAAGTACACAAATGTGAAACCTTGGCTGTCTGTGTTCGCATTAGTTATGAGCAAGCAACACTTCTTGAGCAACTTTACGCACAGTGGCATATAGGTTTTAACATTTGAAAATTGTCCCGAGAGAAAGGAAGCTTATGGGAAGGCCTAACGTACACCCGACAAGCACCACCGTCTACGATCCCGAGAAGGCATGGAGCGGCTACACTGTGTTCTCTGCCCAGGGTCACGGCATCGTTCTCATCGACATGAACGGCAAGGTCGTTCGTTTCTGGAAAGACATGTACGGATTCCCGCCCAAGATGCTGCCCGGCGGCTACATGATCGCCTCCCGCGGCTCACGCAAGGCGGCCTTCGCTTATCAGGATCAGCAAGACCTCACCATGGTCGACTTCGACGGCAACGTCGTGTGGACCTTCAACAAGAACCAGGAAGTCGTTGACGACGGCGAGCCATACTGGAGCGCCCGTCAGCACCATGACTATCAGGTGTCCGGCAACCCGGTTGGCTACTACGTCCCCGGCATGGACCCCGACCCCAACTTCGACAAGATGCTCATCCTCACGCACAACGACGTGCGCAAGCCCAAGATCAGCCCGCAGCTTCTGCTGGAAGATAGGCTCATTGAGATCGACCGCGAGGGCAACGTCACGTGGGAATGGTGCATGCTCGACCACTTCGACGAGTTCGGTTTGGACGAGGTTCAGAAGAACGCCATGTTCCGCAACCCCAACACCCAGCACTGCGGCCCCGAGGGCCAGGGCGACATCTTCCATGTGAACTGCGCTTCCTACCTGGGCCCCAACAAGTGGTTCGACGCCGGCGACGAGCGCTTCAAGCCCGACAACATCATCATGGACTCCCGTGAGAACAACACCATGTGGATCATCGACCATGAGACCGGAAACGTCGTCTGGCGCGTCGGCCCCGACTTCACCGCCACGAAAGAACTCCGCCGCTTCGGCACCATCGTCGGCCCGCATCACACCCACATGATCCCCAAGGGTCTGCCGGGCGAGGGCAACGTCATGGTCTACGACAACGGCGGCTGGGCCGGTTACGGCGCCCCCAACCAGTTCTCGCCCACGGGCCTGAAGGTCACCCGCCGCGACTCCTCCCGCGTTGTGGAGTTCGATCCCACCACGCTCGAGATCGTGTGGGAGTGCGACGGTGAGCCCCGCGGCACCGGCGGCGGCTTCAACTTCAACGGCAACTACTTCTACAGCCCGCTTACCTCCGACGCTCAGCGCCTCCCCAACGGCAACACGCTCATTTGCGAGGGCTGCTCCGCTATCCTGCGCGAGTACACCGCCGACAACGAGCTGGTGTGGGAGTACGTATTCCCCGATGTAGGACTTGGCCTGCTGTATCGCTGCTACCGCATTCCTTACGAGTGGGTACCGCAGCTGCCGAAGCCCGAGGAAGTTGCCATTCCGCGTGCCGACAACACCCAGTTCCAGGTTCCTGGCGCATTCGCGACCGACTACGAGTCGACCATGGTCGAGGTCGAGGGCGCAAACGCCTTCAACACCGTGCTCGCTGAGTGCGTAACCGACCTTGAGTAATACCTCAAGCATCCTCTTCTAACGAGGTTTAACAAGGGGAGGGCGCGTATCGTCGCCCTCCCCATTCCCAAGCAGTACAACTCAATTTTTTGGCTTATCCTCATAAGCCGTTTCACTTGTTGTCAAAATGGCCGCATCGAGCACCTTTTTTCAACAGGGTAATCCCCTCATTTGGTTTTTGAAAATGTGTACTCGACCAGGCCATACTTGGCATAACTGTTCCGTGAAGCATAAAAGGAGCACCTATGTCTGCTGAGAAACAAGCCGCTCAAAAGAAAAGCGGTATGTACTATGTGCACTGCGCCATCGGCCTAGGCATCATGATTCTCTTCTTCTTCCTTCCGCCGTTCGACCCTATTACGCCGCTTGGCATGAAGGTAGTCGGCATCTTCCTGATGATGATCTACTCATGGTCCATGATTGGTACGCTGTGGCCGTCAATCCTTGGCCTGGCTATGCTCGGCGCCATTGGAGCGAATGGCGACGGCGGTTCCAACGCCGTATGGTTGAACGCCGTTGGTAACTACACCGTAATCCTGGTTCTCTTTGGTATGGTTCTCTTCGGTGCCGTTGACCACGTCGGACTCACCACCTACATCGCGCGCTTCTTCCTGACGCGCAAGATCTTCACCGGTCGTCCGTTCGTTTTCTTCGCGATTTTCTTCGCATGCTGTGGTGTTATCTCGGCTCTGCTTTCGCCGATTCTCGGACTGATCCTGTTGTGGCCCATCGCGACGCGCACCATGGACCTCATGGGCGTCACCAAAGAGGACAAAGTTTGGCGTTACTTCTTCGTCGGTATGTTCCTGTGCATGACCCTCATGCAGCCGTTCTTCCCGTTCAAGGGTGCGGCTTTGGTTCCCGTGAGCGCCTTTGAAGCCATGATGGCCAACGCCGGTTCGGCTGAGAAGATCGCGTATCTGCCCTACATGCTCACCGACGTTATCATGACCACCCTTGTCATGACCATCTACATCCTTGCTCTCAAGTTCATCATCCGTCCCGATGTCACTAAGATCAAGAGCATCACTCCCGACATGATCGCCCAGCAGTTCGATCTCCCGCCAATGAACCTCGTGCAGAAGTGCTACCTGTGGATGATTCCCGTTTACCTGTGCGCGCTCATCCTCCCCAGCTTCTTCAAGGGCGTCCCGTTCTGCGACCTGCTGACCTTCCTCGGGCCTCTGGGCTGCACCGCTTTCTTCGTGGTAGCCTTCCTGCTCATTAAGGTTGACGGCCGCCCGCTGCTCGACTTCAAGGAAGTCGCCTACAAGTCGTTCGACTGGGGCATCTTCTTCATGATCGCCGCTGCCGTGTACGCCGCCGGCCTGCTCTCCAAGCCCACCGTCGGCTTCTCCGCCTGGCTCATCCAGACGCTGAACCCCGTCCTTGGCGGCCAGCCCGAGATGGTCTTCGTCTTCCTGATGTTCCTCACGGCTCTCATCATCACCAACTTCGCGAACAACGCCGCCATGGCTGTTGTGCTCCTTCCGGTGGCCGTTGGCTTCTCCAACCAGATGGGTATCGACCCGCTGCCCGTTGCCGTCGGCATCATCCTGATGGTGTTCGTGGCCATGCTCACCCCCGCCGCGTCCCCGCACGCTGGCATGATGCACGGCAACAAGAACATCTACACCACGCGCGACATCATGATGATCGGCCTGCCGATGTGCGGCATCACCCTGCTCGCCTACACCTTCATCGGCTACCCGCTGATCAAGGTCCTGTTCTCCATCATGGGCTAATAGCTGAGTGATACAGACAGATTCCTATTTGGTAAGTTCTTGCTTACCGATAGAGACCCTTCGATAGGGTAGGCGTGATGTAGCTAACGAGAGATAGCTACCGAGGCACCCGCCTCGACAAAGCCACTGTGGTGTGGCTGCCTCGATAAAGCTGCCGCAATGTGATCGCCTCGATAAACCCACCGAGCGCACCCACCCTATTTCGAGGGCTCATATGGGAAACCGCCCCGTCCTGAAACCGACTTTCGGTTGCCAGGGCGGGGCTTTTTGCGTTTTGGCATGGTGAGCTTTGACGTGCTGCCGGACGCAAAACTCCAGTTGTGACCCGAAAGCCGCCTGGTGTCGGACGCAAAACTCCAGTTGTGACCCGAAAAAGGGACGGCACAACCCTTAGTTGTGAAAAGCGTTTGAGGCGCAACCGTTTGACCAGGGCTTTTTCAAACCGCCTTCGCTTGCTTATCTTGAGAACGGGTCACAACCGTCATTTTGCGTCCAGTGAACATCGCCCAATGGGTCACAACCGTCGTTTTGCGTCCGGCGAACGCCTTAAAACGGGTCACAACCGTCATTTTGCGTCCCAGGCGTTTCAAAGATTCTTGTGGTGGTATCTTTGCAAGCTGAATAGCTAAGGCTCATCAATAAAAGATGGACATCGTATCGAGAAAAGCTGAAATTGGACCGTAAAAGGCAGATCTAAAGAGGTCAAATCATCAAATTGACCCCAAATTCGGATGATATTCAGACACAATTTAAAGTCTGTACGGAATTGAAAAAATGCAGGTAACAGGCTTGTTAATGGCTAAGATATTACCTTGCCGAAACAATGTTGAAAAAAACTGGTATTGAATTCTCAAAATTGACTTGAAAAACGATAAACATATTGGCTATATCATAATTTTAAGCAAACAATATTATCTGATTTATGCAAGAACGGACCAATCGCTGGTCCGCAAACCGCGAGACAAATCGCTTTAGGAGGATTTACATGTTTGATTTCACTGGTAAGGTTGTTGCAGTAACCGGCGCTTCTTCCGGCCTTGGCAAGCAGATGGCCGAAGGCTACGCCAAGCAGGGCGCTAACCTTGTTCTTCTTGCTCGTCGCGTCGAGCGTCTTGAGGCTTCCGCCAAGGACTTCTCCGAGAAGTATGGCGTTGAGGTTCTTCCCTGCGCATGCGACGTTACCGACGAGGCTTCCATCGAGGCTGCCATCGCTGCTGCCGACGAGAAGTTCGGTCACATTGAGGTTCTGGTAAATTCCGCTGGTGGCGAGAAGGGCACGGGTACCAAGCTCGTTGACTTCCAGCGCAGCGACTGGGACTTCACCATGAACCTCGACCTCACCTCCATCTTCACCATGTGCAAGATGGTTGGCGGCTACATGCAGAAGAACATCGAGGCTGGCAAGCAGACCTACGGCCGCATCATCAACATTGCTTCCATCTACGGCTTGGTTGGCAACACCGCTCTGCCCACCATTGCTTACCATGCATCCAAGGGTGCTGTTGTTAACTTCACGCGCGCCGCTGCCGCTGAGCTTGCTCCCACCGGCATCACCGTTAACGCTATTTGCCCGGGCTACTTCTACACCGAGCTCACCACCGAGACCTTGGACACCGAGTACTTCCAGAACTTCGCCAAGACCACCGTTCCTATGCAGCGCTATGGCAAGGAAGGCGAGCTTTGCTCCGCCGCTATCTTCCTGGGCGCCGAGGAATCCAGCTACGTCACCGGCCAAATGCTTGCCGTTGACGGTGGCTACACCTGCGTGTAATCGTTCACGTAAATCCGCAATCGAAAAGAGCCGTGCCTGGTGGCGCGGCTCTTTTTGTCTTTATTCAGCCCTCTGCGCGAAGTGCGAGGGGCAATAGGCCGCCTGCTATCCGTAAAAGCGAACGTCTTTTTCCAAGAATCTGCGTTTGGTAATGGTTGGGTGCGCGGCATTAATTTGTGCGTAGCGCGGGCAATTTTTGTCATGGTCGTTGATGAGGCCCGATGATTGCAGGTGCGAATAAATCACCACTGGTCCCATAAATTTAAAGCCACGCGCCTTCAGGTCTTTGCTTATGGCCGCAGAGAGGCCGTTGCTTGCCGGAATGTAGCCTTCGGCATGCTTGTTGTACAAGATCACGTTGCCATCGGTGTATTTCCAGAGGTACGCGCTGAAACTTCCAAACTCTTCCTGAATCTTTAAAAAACACCGCGTGTTGTTAATAATGGCCTCTATTTTTCGACGTGATTTGATCATGCCGTCGGTTGCCATTATGCGATCGATGTCCTGCTCGTTGAAAGAGGCAACTGCGGCTGCGTCGAAATTGCTAAAGCAAGAGCGTAAAACATCGCGCCGGTTGATAACCAAATCCCAGCTGAGACCGCACTGCATTACCTCCATGCTCAAATGCTCGAATTGTCGCCTGTCGTCATGGGAGGGGGTGCCCCATTCCTCATCGTGGTAGCGCTGGTTTATTTGCGATGTGCGATCCCAGTTGCAATAGGCCATAATTGTTCCTTGGATTGTTGCTTACGGATAAAAGTTTAGCGGTTTTGGTATTAAAAAGCTGCTTTGTGGCAGCGCGTCGGCAAAAAACGGGATTGCTTTTTGCTCATGATATCCCTGCGAATTTTCGAACGCAATTTCTTGGGTGTACACACTATTGGACAGCAGAAATTGTTCCGCGAAATGTGGGGTATTTGTGTGCAAAGCAAACCTGCATACCCAAAGAGCGGTAGTTTAACGTTTTGACGTGGCTTTTCTTTGAAAATAGTTCATTGCCCAACCGATAACGGCAAGCTATTATAAAGGCAAAATTAGACAGTGTTTAACGATACGGATATTTGAAGAGGAGTGCAGGCGCGTGGCGAGCGATTCGAGCAAGGACAGGGGTGAATCCTCGAGTCAGCGCGAGTTAAACCGGGTGCAGATGGCGGAGTCGGCAAACAGAAGGCCTTATCCGTCTGGAAACGCTGCGGCAAATTCACGCTCGGAGGTTCCTTCCGCAACGCCGTTGCGCTCCGATTCGCGCCAAGAAAACGTTCCTCGTCGCACGCAAAACTCCCAGGAGCACAGGCCTACCAACGCGAGCCGTTATTCCAGGGACGATGCCCGTTATCGCGCGAGCGACTCGAATAAAAAAGCAAGCGCTCGCGCGGCGGAAGCTCGTAACGCTGATGCAAGCCAAAACGGGTCGCATCGTTCAAGTGCGCGTGCTGCTGCAAGTCGTTCTGCCAACGGTCGTCCTGCCGGAAGCAGCGCAGCCGGTAATCGTCCCGCCGGAAGGCGTGCCGCTAACGATCGTCCTGCCGGAAGCCATCCGGCAAACGCGCGTCCCACGGTCGGCGGCCAGGCGCATGCGCGTTCTGCTGGCGCGCAGGGTGCGACGCCGCGGTCGGCCAAAAATCGCGCCCGTGAACCATACGCCGCCAATGGCGCTTCGCGCACTTCTCGTGCAGCTTCGCAACATCTTGCACAGCCCCAAGGCAACGCGGCCAATGCTATCCCTGCGAAAAAGCGTGTGGGAACACTTCCCGTGCTTGTTATCGTGCTGGTTGTGCTGGTGGCTGCCATCTTGGCGGCGGTGTTTGCGTTCTCCAGTTGCACCGCTAAGCAAAACAGTGAAACTTCTGCGCAACCTAGCCAGTCAACAGGGGTAATGGCCGCTTCTGACACCGAAGGCACCGCGTCCGAGGCGTCTGCGCAAACAAGTCAAGCTTCGTCCGATTTGTCGTGGCGCGATACCGATTTTGCCGTTGATCCCAATAGAACCGAATGGAACTACAACAGCAATGGACGCAAGGTGGTGTATTTAACCATTGACGATGGTCCGTCGGATAAAACGCAGCAGGTGCTGGACATTCTTGATCAGTACAACTGCAAGGCAACCTTCTTTGTTGTGGGCCATAACCCTGACTACTATCCCATGATCAAAGAGGCATATGAGCGCGGCCATACCATCGGCCTTCATACGTATTCGCATGATTACGCGGAGATTTATTCGTCGGTTGACGCCTACTATGCCGACCTTAATCAAATCGCCGAAGTGGTAAAAGAGCAAATCGGCTACGTTCCGTGCTTCATTCGTTTCCCCGGTGGGTCTTCAAATACCATTTCGGCCAACTACAGCCAGGGCATTATGAGCACGCTGGTGGATTCGGTCCAAACCAATGGATACCAGTATTACGATTGGACCACTTCAACAGGCGACGGCTCGGAACATACCGCCGATGAAATCGTGGGCTATTCGACAGAGCCAACCGACATGGAGAACATCGTTCTTTTGTGCCACGATTCCACAACCAAGCAGTCAACGGTGGACGCGCTGCCGCGCATAATCGAGCATTATCAGGCGCTCGGCTATACCTTCGAAGCTATCTCACGCGATACGTTGGTACCCCATCATGGAACCAGTAACTAGTGGAAAGGCGGAAAGATGCGTATGAGACGAGATGATTTTACCTAGCTTATCAAGAAAAGCAGGATGCGGGGTGGGATTCACGGACCCGAGGTTTTGCGCCATGTAAGTAATAAAACCTCCTCGCACCGGCAAGGCAATCGAGAGTTTTAAGTTCGAAATCTAATTGATAATTGATCGTAATCGTAGTTTTGAGCAGGACATATTCAATAGTTGCCACCTGTTGGCGCGTGAGAGAAAAGATAAGAAATGAAACTCACATTACAGCAAATGAAATATGTCAGTAAGGTTGCCGAAGCCGGATCGCTAACCGAAGCCGCCAAGCTGCTTTCGGTTTCACAGGCAGCCCTTTCCACCTCAATTAGCCAGCTTGAAGGCGAGCTGGGTGTCGATTTGTTTGCGCGCAAAGGCAGAGGCTTCCTTCCGACGGAAGACGGTATGCGTTTCTTGGCTCTTTCAGAGCGCGTTTTGGACGACGTGGGCGAAATTGAGCGCAAGTTCAAAGGCGATGGTGAAGCCGATCGCGAGTTGAATATTTCCACTATGCCGTTCACGATGGCCGAACGTCCGTTTATTACATATTTGAACAGCATGAACAACGAATCCGTGCGTTTTGTATTGGAGTCGGCAAAACCTTCGCGTATTGCAAGGGACGTCGGAAAGGGCATTAAGAGCCTCGGCATTCTGTACAGGATACCCGGTTTCGGCCATCTTCTTGACAGCCTTTACGAAGCGAACGGCGTCGAGTTTCATGATCTGTGCTCTTTGCCGCTCAGTGTTTATGTGGGCGCAAATCACCCGCTTGCGCTGCGTGACAAGATTTCGGCGCGTGACCTTAAGGCGTATCCGGCATTTGGGCTCGATCAGTACGTCTACCTTCTTTTAGTGGAAACGGGCGACAGTTACGGGCCAGTTGTGGAGTGGCGCGACGATGTATTGGTGTCTCGCGGGATAACCCCTATCGACGACCTTTTAGCTAAAGTCGAAGATGCTAAGGGGTATGTGGTTTGGGCTAATGCGGGCTGCAAGGCAAGTGACCCAGAACGCGTGAGGTGCATTCCCTTCGAAAGCGACGAAAAAATAGTCTTTGGCTACATCAAAAAGAAGGGCGAAGAACCAAACGAGTTGGAGCAAGAATTTCTGGCGCGCTATAAAGCATGGTTGGAGGATTAGGTTCAAGGACCGCTCGTTGAGTTTAAAACAATATACCTAACTATTAAAGAAATGCTGCTCAATGCAGCATTTCGTTTTTAAATATCAAGCATATATTATAAAAAAAAGTGTAAGCTGTTTATGACTCCGTTTGCGGTTTGACGCTTCCTATTTGATGGGGGACCCAATGAAATTTACGCTGCAACAGCTTAGGTACGTTACCAAAATCATCAAAAAAGGGTCACTCAGTGAGGCGGCTAAGGAGCTTTCTATTACCCAGGCTGGCCTTTCCCTCTCTATCTCCCAGTTGGAAAGCGAACTGGGCGCAGATTTGTTTGAGCGCGTGGGAAGAGGAGTAGTTCCCACTGAAGCAGGGAGACGGCTAGCCGCCCTTTCGCAGAAAACACTCGCAGGGGCCCATGAGATCGAACAGGAGTTCATGCACCGGGCTTCGAAAAAAGAGTGGCTTAACATTGGTGCAATGCGAAATTCGCTTGTGGAAATTCCCCTTTTGAGCTTTTTGGACTCGCGCAGAGGGCAGTTGTCCTGGTTTGGTTTGGAAATGTGCCCTCCCAGCGTTATCTATCGCGAAGTGGGCGAACGCATCAAAAGCATGGGCATCGCCTATACAACGCGCATGTTCGAGTCGAATCGAAAACGCTCGTTCGATGAGACAAATGTGCGGTCGATATCTATATGTCGCCTGCCTTTTAGCGTGTTCCTTGCGGTCGATCATCCTCTTGCGAACAAAGAGCTTTTAACGGAAAAGGACCTTGAGCCATATCCTTATTTCGCTTTTGATCAATATATGTTCCATCGAACGCGTGGACCTTTGGGAACGCATCATAATCCCATTGAGAAAAGCGGCGATACCCTTATCGTGCATCCTGTTTCGGATATGAACGATTTGGTTGGTGAGATTGCCTTGGTGGACGGCTATACGCGTTGGGCATGTATAGCCAATAACGTCTTAAATCCAGTAAACGTCCGTGCGATTCGCGAAGACTCGGATCGTACCATTGAGTTCTTCTGCGTAAAGCACCGAGACGATCGCCTTACCGCCGTTGAGGAAGATTTCCTGCACCACTACGCGACGTGGCTTCAAAGCGCCTGTTAATGATTCGCATAGCTTTGTGACGAAACGCATTGCTCTTGCGCATATTATCTTCTCTACAACCTGTATAAAATCTTAGTCGGTGACGCTTAAGTTACGTAATGTAAACGTGCGCATAAGATAACTTGACACTTAAAGACTAAGATTTTATATTGGCAAGCGTCGAAAACTTTTTAAGTCGAAAGGCTAGAAGTCGACCGTGGTGCAAAGGCACCCCGCAACAACGTCTTAAAAGACTCCAAAGAGAGGAACAATATAATGAGCAAGATTCTTGGTATCGACCTTGGCACCACGAACTCCGCAATGGCTGTCATGGAAGGCGGCGAGCCCGAAATTCTCGTCAACGCTGAAGGCGATCGCACCACGCCCTCCGTTGAAGGCTTCCGCAAAGACGGTGAGCGCGTAGTTGGCAAAGCTGCCAAGAACCAGGCGGTTACCAACCCCGAGAACACCGTGGCGTCCATCAAGCGCTTCATTGGCCGTTCGTACGCCGAAACCGCAGAAGAGCAGAAAACTGTTGCGTACCGCGTGAAGCCGGGCAAGGATGGCCGTGCTGTCGTGGACATCGATGGCAAAGATTACACCCCCGAGGAAATCTCGGCCATGGTTCTTCAAAAACTGAAGGCCGACGCCGAAAAGCAGGTGGGCAGCACCATTACGCAGGCCGTAATTACGGTTCCTGCATACTTCAACGCCGCACAGCGCCAGGCCACCAAAGACGCTGGCAAAATCGCCGGCCTCGATGTGCTGCGCATCATCAACGAGCCTACCGCAGCCGCTTTGGCTTACGGTCTTGACAAAACCAACAAGGACCAAAAGATCCTCGTCTTCGACCTGGGCGGCGGCACCTTCGATGTCTCCATCCTCGAGCTTGGCGACGGCGTGTTCGAGGTAGCTGCTACCAACGGCGACAACCATCTGGGTGGCGACGACTGGGATCAGCGCGTCATCAACTGGCTTGCCGACAAATTCAAAGCCGACAACAACATCGATCTTCGCGGCGACAAGATGGCCCTTCAGCGTTTGAAGGAAGCAGCCGAGAAGGCAAAGATGGAGCTTTCGTCCACCACGCAGGCAAACATCAACCTGCCCTTCATCACGGCCGATCAGTCTGGCCCCAAGCATCTTGATTACACCCTGACGCGCATCGAGTTCGAGCGCATCACCAAGGACCTTCTGGATCGTTGCCGCAAGCCCGTTGAGCAGGCTCTTGCCGACGCTGGCCTGTCCGCAAGCCAAATTGACGAGGTCATTCTTGTTGGTGGCTCCACCCGTATGCCGGCTGTTCAAGAGCTGGTCAAGCAAATGACGGGCAAGCAGCCCAACATGTCCGTGAACCCCGACGAGGTTGTTGCTATGGGCGCAGCTGTTCAGGGCGGCGTGCTTTCCGGCGACGTCGAGGGCATCCTTCTGCTGGACGTCACCCCGCTTTCGCTGGGCGTTGAGACCCTGGGCGGCGTTATGACCCGCATGATTGAGCGCAACACCACCATTCCTACCCGCAAAACCGAGGTGTACTCCACGGCTGCCGATAACCAGACGTCCGTTGAGATTCACGTCCTGCAGGGCGAGCGCCCCATGGCCGCCGACAACAAGACGCTTGGTCGCTTCCAGCTCAATGGCATCCCCGCAGCACGTCGCGGCGTGCCGCAGATCGAGGTAACCTTCGACATCGACGCCAACGGCATCGTTAACGTTTCCGCAAAGGATTTGGGCACGGGCAAGCAGCAACAGATCACCATTTCCGGTTCCACGGCGCTTTCCGACGACGAGGTTAACCGCATGGTGAAGGACGCCGAGGCCCATGCCGCCGAGGACGCCGCTCACAAGGAAGAAGTTGAGCTGCGCAACAACACCGATTCGCTGGTAAACGCTACCCGCCAAACCCTCAACGAGCTTGGCGACAAGGCACCGGCAGAGGCTAAGCAGGCTGCAGAGGACGCCATCAACGAGGCCACCAATGCGCTTGCCGGCTCCGACATCAACGCTATTAGGGCTGCGCAAGAAAAACTGCAGCAGGCTGGCTACAAGCTCGCCGAGGTTGTTTACTCACAGCAGGGCGCTCCCGACATGGGCGCTAACCCCGGTGCAGCTGCTGGTTACGGCGCTCCCGAGGGCGGCTACGCAGCACCTAACGCGGGCAACGATGATGGCCCCATCGAGGCCGACTACGAAGTAGTTGACGACGACAAAGAAGGGAAATAAGACTCATGACCAAGCCGAATGAAGCAACCGGAGCAAATCCGGAGCGCGGCAAGGACGAGGGCATCAACATCCCTATTGAAGACGCCGCCGACGAGGCTGCAGCTGCAAACGAAGCTGCCGAGAGCCAGCAGGAACCCCAGCCAGAAGCTGATGAGGCTGCCGAAGAGGTAGTGGCAGAAGAGGTTGCTGCCGAAGAAGCCGACGTGGTGTCCGAGGCCGAAAGCGTGCTTGCCGATGCCGCAATGGCCGCCGCGGCTGAGCAATTGCAAAAAGCCCAGGCCGAAGCTGCCGATTGGCAGGGCAAGTATATGCGCTTGCATGCTGAGTGGGATACCTATCGCCGTCGCACCAAAGAGCAGCAAAAGGAAGAGAAAGCCCGCGCAACCGAAAAGCTGATGGGCAATCTTCTGGCCGTGCTGGACGACTTCGAGCGCACCATCTCCTACGCCGAGGCAAACGGCGAAGTTGGCCTTCTTGATGGCGTGCGTGCCGTGCAGTCGAAGCTGATCGATACGCTCACCAAAGACGGCCTTGAGGTAATTGACCCTGCAGGTGAACCTTACGATGCGCTTCAGGCTCAGGCCGTTGCAACGGTGGAGGACGCAAGCGTGCCCGATGAAACGGTTGCCCAGGTGTACCAAAAGGGCTACAAGATGGGCAACAAGGTTCTGCGCGCGGCGATGGTCACCGTAACAACGGGCGGACCGAAGCGTGAAAAGCCTGCAGACGATGCAGAAGATCAGCAATAACAGGCGCTGCATCGTGCAAGGATGCGCACGACAAGATAGGTAGGAGCAAGGGCGGACTGGCGTGATGCACGGGTCCGCCTTTGTTGTGAAGCTTGCAGGCACCGGTTTTGGCCGGGTGGCAAGCCCAAACGATAAAAACAATGGATAAACGCAATCAAAATGAAAGGTGGCGGGACGAATGGCGGTAAACAGCAAACCTGACTATTACAAGACGCTGGGCGTCTCCCGCAACGCCACACCTGAGGAAATAAAGAAGGCTTTTCGTTCGCTTGCTCGCACCAATCACCCTGATGCCGGCGGCGATGAAGAAAAATTCAAAGAGATAAACGAAGCGTACGAGGTTCTTTCCGACGAGAAGAAGCGCAAGCTTTACGATCGCTACGGAACGGCGCAGGAGAGCCAAATCCCCCACGGATGGGGCGGCGTGAACGTCGAAGACATCTTCGGCGGCAGCAGCTGGGCCGAGGTGCTTGAAAGCATCCGCAACGGCACAGGAGCATTCGGCGGAAACTTCGACTTCACCAACATCGGCGGATTCACGCAGCAGCGTCCGCGTCAAAACACGCGTCCGCGCAAGGGCAAAGACGTAAAGGTGTCGCTCAACATAACCTTCGACGAGGCGTTCAGCGGTGCGGAAAAACGCGTGACGCTGCGCGTGCCCGGTTCTTCCGAGAAGCAAACCATGGATGTAAAAATCCCTGCTGGAGCGGTTGATGGCGGGCAGTTGCGCATCAAGGGAAAAGGCGTTCCCGGTGAAAACGGTGGCGAAGCGGGCGATTTGCTTATTACCACCGCAATTGACCCCCACCCCCTTTTCTCGCGGGATGGTGCCAACGTTATTGCAACGGTGCCCATATCCATCAGCGAGGCTGCTTTGGGCGCAAGCGTTGTGGTGCCTGCTCCCGATGGAACCAAAGTGCGCGTGAAGGTGCCTGCGGGCTCCCAAAATGCTACGCAGCTCACCATTAAAGGAAAGGGTGCACCGCGGGTGAAAGGTACGGGCGCCGGCGATTTTGTCATCAATCTTGAAGTTAAAGTGCCAACAAGCCTGAACGCCGCCCAACGGAAAGCGCTCGAAGACTTCCAGGCAGCAAGTGAGGAGGGCGTAAGATCATGGCGTTAGACAATGACAGAGACCGCAATCGCCCCGTGTACATGATTGGTGTTGCGGCGCAATTGGCGGGCATGCACCCGCAAACGCTGCGCTCGTACGAGCAAAAGGGTTTGGTAACCCCGCAGCGTACCAGCGGCAACACGCGCATGTATTCCCAGGCCGATATCGAACGCCTGGAGCTTATCAATGAGCTTACCGACGAGGGCATCAATCTTGCGGGCGTCATTCGCATTCTCGATTTGCAAGGGCGCCTTGACGAGCGCGATCGCGAGCTTGACGACCTTCATAGGCGCGTGCGCAGGCTGGCCGATCGCGTGCATGAGCTTGAGACGCGCGAAAGTGTAACCACGCTTGTACATGCATCGAACGCGCTTGCCATCAGGAGATTGCCTTAACGCGCAAACGCGTAAGCACGCGAGCGCGAAGCCGCGCGACCAGTTTTGTTGCGCCGCGGTACCGCGCAAAAGGCTTGCGCATGACAACGTGCTTGTCGTGCGGGCAAGCCGCTAGAACACCTACGTTTAGTTTTTAGAAAGGAGCATCACCTATGCCAAGGTTGGATAAACTTGCTCTTACTGCGCAGGAGGCCTTTCAGGCGTCCATGGGCATTGCAGGCGACGCTCAATCCGCTACCGTTGAACCGTTGCACCTGCTGAAAGCTTTGCTTGAGGCCGAAAACAACAACATCGACGCCATCTTGGAGCGCATAGGCGCAAACCCTGCAGCCGTTCGTTCCAATGTTGATACCGAAATAGAGAAGAAGCCGAAGGTTTCCAACACCATGATGCCCATGGCCATGCCGTCGAGCGCGCTTATGAAAGTGCTTGACGTTGCGGTGAAGGCGGCCGAAAAGATGGGCGACAGTTATGCCACCAGCGAGCATTTGCTCATCGCGTTGTCCGAGGACAAAGGCGATGCGGGCCGTTTGCTCAACATGGAGGGCGTCACGCGCAAAACCGTTGAAGCGGCTTACGAACAGCTGCGCGGCACGTCGCGCGTAACCGATCAGTCCGGTCAAATTGAACTGGATGCGCTTAACAAGTACGGCACCAATCTCACGCAGCAAGCGCGTGAGGGCAAACTCGATCCCGTTATCGGGCGTTCCGAGGAAATCCGCCGCACCATTCAGGTGCTCAGCCGCAGAACCAAAAACAACCCCGTCCTTATTGGCGAACCGGGCACGGGCAAAACGGCCATCGTGGAAGGCTTGGCCCAGCGTATCGTTGCTGGAGATGTTCCCTCCAGCTTGCGCGATCGCGATATCATCAGCCTGGATATTGCCTCCATGCTGGCGGGCGCGAAGTATCGCGGCGAGTTTGAGGACCGCCTGAAGGCGGTGCTGCGCGAAGTGAAAGAGTCGGGCGGCCAAATTATCCTGTTCATCGACGAGTTGCATACCATAGTGGGCGCTGGCTCGGGCGGCGATAGCTCCATTGACGCCGGCAACATGCTGAAGCCCGCCCTTGCGCGCGGTGAGCTGCATGCCATCGGCGCCACCACGCTCGATGAGTACCATAAGTATGTCGAAAAAGACGCTGCGCTTGAGCGTCGCTTCCAACCCGTCGTGGTGGGCGAACCCTCTGGTGAAGACACCATCGCCATTCTGCGCGGCCTGAAGGAAAAGTACGAGATCCATCATGGCGTGCGCATAACCGACGGCGCCATCGTAGCGGCAGACGAACTCTCCGATCGCTACATTGCCGGCCCCTTCCTTCCCCCCAAGGCCATCGACCTCATGGACGAAGCGGCAAGTCGTCTGCGCATCGAAATCGACAGTATGCCCGAAGAGGTAGATTTGGCTGCGCGCAAGGTGACGCAGATGCAAATTGAAGAGCAGGCGCTCATGAAGGAAACCGATGAGGCCAGCAAGGAGCGCTTGGAGTCGCTGCGCCGCGACATTGCGACGGCGCAGGAAAGCCTGGCAGCCCGCAAAGCTGAATGGCAGAACGAAAAGGACGTCATCGAAAGCGTTCAAAGCCTGAAGGCCGAGCTGGACTCCCTGCAGCTTGAAGAAGAGCGCGCTACGCGCGAAGGCGACCTGTCGCGTGCTTCCGAACTGCGCTATGCCACCATTCCCGCACTTAAAGCGCGCCTTGAAGAAGCCGAGCGCACGCTCAACGAGAAACAGGCCGATGGCGCCATTCTCAAAGAAGAGGTAAGCGAAGAGGAAATCGCTGAAGTGGTGTCGTCGTGGACGGGCATTCCCGTGCAGAAGATGATGCGCGGCGAAATGGAGAAGCTGGTAGACCTTGAAGACCAGCTGCACAAACGCGTGATTGGCCAGAACAAGGCGGTAGAGGCTGTTGCCGGCGCAATCAGGCGCAACCGTGCAGGCCTTTCCGATCCCGATAAGCCCATCGGCTCCTTCTTGTTCTTGGGTCCCACTGGCGTTGGCAAAACCGAGCTTGCGAAGGCGCTTGCCGAGTATCTGTTCGACACTGAAAAGGCCATGGTGCGCATCGACATGTCCGAATACATGGAGAAGTTCAGCGTCCAGCGCCTTATTGGTGCACCTCCGGGATACGTGGGCTATGACGAGGGCGGTCAGCTTACCGAAGCCGTGCGACGCCGTCCGTACTGCGTGATTCTGCTGGACGAAATCGAAAAGGCCCACCAGGACGTGTTCAACATTTTGCTGCAGGTGCTCGATGACGGCCGTTTGACCGACGGACAGGGGCGTGTTGTCAACTTCAAGAACGCCATCATTATCATGACCAGCAACGTGGGCAGCCAGTTCATTCGCGAGTTCGCCGAGAACAACGACGAGGAGCACCTCAACCGCGCCATTGACGAGGCGCTGCGGGCAACGTTTAGGCCCGAATTCCTCAACCGCATCGATGACGTGGTAACCTTCGACGCGCTTACGCTGAGCGACATCGAGCCCATCGTTGAGCTGCAGCTCAAAGACGTGCGCGAGCGTTTGGAAGGCCGTCATGTGACGCTGGACGTAACGCCCGCCGCCATGGAATCGCTCGCCATCGATGGCTACGACCCGGTGTTCGGCGCTCGTCCTTTGAAGCGTTTGGTGCAGCGCGAAGTGGTGGACCGCATTGCCGATCAGGTGGTGCGCGGCAATTTGATGGAGCGCGACCATGTGCTCATCGATGTTGATATGGACGGAAAGTACACCTGTCGCGTTGAGAAGCCGCTTGATTTTGACAGCTTAACGTACGAATTGCCCGAAGCGTAGTTTGGCAATTGAGTTCGTAGTAGGGGCGCCAGCGCCTGGGCGCGAGCTGGTGAATCTTGGTGGCTGGATACTGGCGACCGAGATAACCAACGCCGCCGAGCTGGTGAAAGATAGCTTTTGAGCACAGGGGCGCATGGGATGACATGCGCCCCTGCTTTTTTATGGTGCAGGAACCTTTTGGCGTGCACGGCGGCGAGTCTGTTGCACGTTTGTGCCGCTTGCGTCTCTTTTTGTCTCTGTTGCGCCCGTGGAGCGGCGTCCTTCAATAGCAGATAAGTCCCAGTTTGTAATAGAATACGGCGCATGGGGAAGACGCAGGTAAACATAACCGAACGGATTAGAAGCGCCGTCACGGGCTACACGGTGCTCGTGCTGTGCTTCTTTGTCCTTTTGCTGGTGCTGTGGGTGATTATTGCCCTTGCGCGCATTTTGGTGGGATAGCCATGTGGCAACGTTTCACGCTGTATGACGTGCGCGTTATCTGCCACTATTTGGGCATGTTGGTGTTGTTCTCCACCTTCGCCCTGGCGCTGCCCTTTGCAATTGCGTGCATATACGGCGAGTGGCATGCGGCCGCCCGCTATCTGTTTGCGATGGGCATTACGTTGGTTGCCGGTTCTGCGCTGCGCTTCTGTCGTATTCAACCGGGAAGGCTAACGCGCCAGCAGGCCATAAGCGTTGTGGGCCTAGCTTGGAT
>JAZQAV010000102.1:0-2529 GCA_045545435.1 Eggerthellaceae bacterium
TGCATGGCGCAACTCGCCTTCAAGTTCGAAACATCTTCACAGGTTGAAGCTACAGAGCAGCCACCCGTTTTTGCTCCAGTGGCCCCCTTGGCAGGTGAATCCGAAAAACCATGTCTTACAAGCAGCAACCGACGAAAACCAGGGCGCGAAGAAAGCGAAAGGCCACGAACGGCAGCGCGCAACAGGCGGGCAGCGGTTTGCGGTATCCCTGTGCAGCGACCCAACGAAGGGCCCAAAATAAGCTCGCTTAACGTACCATGAGCTCATGTACACACAATGGTATGAACAGATATCGGCCCCCTTCCGCAAAAACGCCGCCGCCGTGAAAGCGATAGGTTTTTTGGACAAAGCGCTGGTTGCTCTGGTAGCCGTTGCCTATTTTGCCGCGCTTGCATCACTTTTTGCTGCAGGCGACGCACGGTTTGCACGCGCTGTGGCGGTGCCCGCCGTGGGCTTCGTTGCGGCAACGGCAGTGCGGGCTGCCATAAATGCCCCGCGGCCCTACGAAGCGTACCCCATCGATCCCCTCATTAAAAAGGATACGCACGGCAAATCGCTGCCCAGTCGCCACATTTTCAGCGCAGTGATAATCGCGTGCACTCTGTGGTGGCTTAACCCAGTATGGGGCGCACTCGCGTGCGTTATGTGCGTGCTGGTGGGATTCTGCCGCATTGTAGGCGGCGTCCATTTTCCTCGCGATATAGTAACAGCTTTCCTATTTGCTTTTGTTTGCGCGGCAATTGGGTTTATTCTTATTCCTTAGGGAAACCGTTCTTTAAAACGCTCTGCAGAAAACGATGGGCTTCGAAGTTTCGGCGCGCGATGTGGCAGTACAAACGCGTTCGCCCGTACAAACACTTTAGCGCCCACCCGCATTTCACAGAGCCAGAACGCATTTCCGCCAGGTGCGATTTCGCACAACCAGAGAGAGGAACCGCATGAAAAACGTCACGTTGGGATCCACCGGCATCGTAACGCCCGCCAACGGATTTGGCGCCCTGCCCATCCAGCGCGTTTCGGAAGAATATGCCGTTGAACTTTTGCGTCGTGCCTGGGAAGGCGGCATGACGTTCTTTGACACGGCACGCGCCTACACGGACAGCGAGCACAAGATTGGAATGGCGTTTGGCGATTGGGTAAATCCGCGCCGCGATCAAATTTTCATCGCCACTAAAACCATGGCCACCACGCCCGAAAAATTCTGGGAGGACTTGGAAACGTCTTTGGCCGAGATGAAAACCGACTACGTGGACATTTACCAGTTCCACAACATCAAGCAGGTTTTCCGCCCCGGTGACGGCACGGGTATGTACGAAGCGGCCCTTGAAGCCAAAGCGCAAGGCAAAATCCGCCACATCGGCGTTACCGCCCACCGCATCGGAGAGGCCGAAGAAGCCATCGCATCGGGTTTGTACGAAACCATGCAGTACCCGTTCAATTACCTGGTCACCGATCGCGAACTTGACCTTTTGAACAAAGCCATTGCAGCAGATATGGGATTCATCGTGATGAAGGGCATGTCGGGAGGCCTTATCACCAACTCGGCAGTCATGATGGCCTTCACCATCCAATACGACAACCTTGTTCCTATCTGGGGCGTGCAACGCAAAAGCGAGCTTGAGGAATGGCTGTCCTACATGGACGAAACGCCGCAGATGACCCCTGAGTTCGAGGCCATAATCGCTAAAGACCGCGAAGAGCTGCAAGGCGAGTTTTGCCGCAGCTGCGGTTATTGCATGCCCTGCCCCGTTGGCATCACCATCAACCAATGCGCGCGCATGTCGCTCCTGCTGCGCCGCGCACCAACGCAGGCGCACCTCTCGGAGCATTGGCAAGCCGAAATGAACAAGATCGACGAGTGCCTTGAGTGCGGCCAGTGCGCTGCCAAGTGCCCGTACGGCCTTGACACGCCCAAGCTGCTGAAAGACAACCTGGCAGATTACCGCCGCGTGCTTTCAGGTGAAACCGTTATCTCGTAATCTGCGAAATAGCCAAAGCGCATTTACAAAACGCTCAGGGACTCCGTCAGGGAGTCCCTTTGTTTTGCGGCGATGTGCGCATAGCGCGCAGCCCCGATAATGCCGGCATCGTTGCCAAGCCGTGCTGCGCGAATCTCGGTTGAGGCGCATGTCGCAAAACAGTAGGTAAGATATGAAGCACGCAGGTCGTCCAAGAACAAATCCAGCGCACCCGCAACGCCGCCGCCCAGAAGAATTACCTCGGCGTCAACCACGCACATAGCCTGCGCCAGGCCAAATCCCAGCTTGTCAACGAAATTGTCAACCGCTTCCTTGGCGCGCGCATCACCTGCGCGATACGCTTCGAACACGGCAAGCGAGTCGGAATCGTTTTTGGGTTCGATGGAAGTGCATCCCGCAACGCCGCGCAGTGCCGCCTCGCGGAAGCTGGTAACAATACCGCGCGCCGATGCGTACTGCTCAACGCATCCTTTTCGTCCGCAGTTGCACGGCCGTCCTCCAGGCACCGCCGTAAGGTGTCAAGTCGGATCGTAGCCATGTCGTTCTGTGG
>JAZQAV010000103.1:0-9356 GCA_045545435.1 Eggerthellaceae bacterium
GGCTAATTCGCGCACGGGCAAGAAGGACCGCGTTGGCCATCTGTACATGATCATGGGCCAGGAAACCAATGACGTTAAAAGCGCTAAAGCGGGCGACATCATCGTTATCCCGAAGCTTTCCGACACGCGTCCGGGCGACACGCTTTCGCTTGACGGAAGCTTGGAGCTTGCTCCCATGCCGCTTCCCACTCCGCTGTATCCGGTAGCCATTGAGGCCGCCAACAAGAAGGAAGAGGATAAGCTGGGCGCCTTCCTTGCACGTGTGGCAGAAAACGATCCCACCATTAAGATTCGCCGTGATGAGGAAACGCATCAAACCGTTATCCAGGCTATGGGCGACGAGCAAGTGAACACCATGATGAACCGCCTGAAGGCTCAGGTTGGCATTGAGGCTCGCCTCATTCCCGTGCGTGTTCCGTATCGTGAGACCATCCGCAAAACAGCTGAAGCTCAGGGTCGCCACAAGAAGCAGACCGGTGGTTCTGGCCAGTTCGGCGATTGCTGGCTGCGTCTTGAGCCCAACCCGGGCGCTGGCTATGAGTTCCTCGACGAAATCGTAGGCGGCCATATCCCGCGTGCGTACATTCCCGCGGTTGACAAGGGCGTTCAAGAGGCCATGGCCGAAGGCTTCCTGGCGGGCTACCCCATGGTGGACATCAAGGTTGCCGTATATGAAGGCAGCTACCATCCCGTTGACTCCAACGAAATGGCCTTCAAGACCGCAGCGCGCATCGGTTTCCGTGCAGCATGCGAAAAGGCTTCGCCGGTAATTCTTGAGCCCATGGCCAACATGCGCGTCGTAGTTCCTGAAGACTACGCTGGCGCGGTAATGGGCGACATCTCCACGCGTCGTGGCCGCATTGTTGGTACCGACTCGGCTGAGGACGGCCAAACCGCCATTATCATGCGCGTACCGTACGCCGAAGTGCTCACCTACACGCGTGACCTGCGTTCGATGACGCGCGGCACCGGTTCGTACTCCATCGAGCTTGAAGGCTACGAGCAGGTTCCTATGGACATCCAGAAGAAACTGGTTGACGAGTATCAGGCTGCGCGCGCCGAGGGCAACAAGTAGTAAGCCCTAACGTTAAGCCGAGCACATTAGTGCGCTATCAAAGGGAGGTGGACGTAAAGTCCGCCTCCCTTGTTTGTGGGGGTTTGCGCATGGGGCGCTTTATAGGGTTTGCTTTCGGGCGTTTGCACCCTTTTAAATGGGCTGTTTCGTCTTATTCGTGAACTCGCTTTTACGCGCGCCTAATGTGTGCGATAATTCCTCGTTGGCATTATCGGATGAAGATGTTCGGAGTAGTTCGAAAATCCGCTGCGGCGGCCTCGTCTTGCAATGCCAAGTTAATTTAGAAACAGCCGCAAGGCGGATTTTTAGAACAACGGAGGGTCAAGTGGAAACATCAGCAGAGATTCTGGAGGGCAATCGCGCGAAGGTTACCGTTACCGTCGATGCGGCTACCATCAGCGATCGCGTTAAGCAGCAATACAAAGAGTTTGCTAAAAAGTACAGCATTCCCGGTTTTCGTAAGGGCAAGGCGCCTCGTCAGGTTATCGACAACTACGTGGGCAAGGAAGCCGTTATCGCCAACGTTACCGATCAGGTGGTAAACGACACCTGCATGCGCGCTGTTGACCAATGCGGTTTGTTCCCCATGGGCCAGCCCGATTTCGGCGAGGACATCGTTTTCGTAGAAGATGGCAAGGATTTTACCTACACTTATGAAATTGACCTCACGCCCAAGTTTGAGCTTACCAGCTATGACAACGTCGAGATCAAGCTTCCTTCCGAGAAGGTTTCCGACGAAGAGGTTCAGGCTGAAATCGACACCTACCGCGAGCATTACCAGGAGGTTGTCGAGGCTGCTGACGATGTCGAGATTGCTGCCGACAAATTGGCCGACCTGAAGATTACGGCCACCGACGACAACGGTGAGGCTATTGAAAGCATCAACACCGACAACCGTCAATATGGTCTGGGCTCCGGCTTGTTCCCCGCAACGTTCGATGAGCAGCTCATGGGCCTCAAGAAGGGCGACACCAAGCAGTTCACCATCGATGTGCCCGAAGAGACCACGGTTATGACCGGCAGCCTCAACGGCCTTACCGAGAAAATCAACTTCGAGGTTGAGGTTTTGCAGGTTAAGGAGCACCAGCTGCCCGAGCTCACCGATGAGTTCGCCAAGGACAAGTTTGGCATCCCCAGCGCTGAAGAGGTTTACGATGAGGCGCGCAAGTACCTGGAGATGAACAAGGGCGCTGTTATTCCTCGCATGAAGGAAGAGCGTGCGCTTCGTGCTCTGGCCGAGCGTCTTAACGACGAGGTTCCCCAGGAGCTCATCGATCAAACCTATCAGCAGTTGCTGCAGAACTTCTTCCAGCAGCTCCAGCAGCAGGGCATTACGTTTGACCAGTACCTGCAGGCACAAAACATGAAGACCGAGCAGTTCGCTGAGGACGTTAAAAAGCAGGCAACCGATGTGGTAAAGCAGGATCTTGCGCTTGACGCCTGGGCTCAGAACAAGGGCATCGGGGTAACCGACGAGGATATCATCGATGAGTTTGCCAAGAGCATGGTCGAAGATCCCGAAGAGCTTAAGAAGCAGTGGGAGGAAAGTGGCCAGATGTTCATGATTCGTCAGGGCATTCTGCGTCGCAAGGCTTCTGAGGATCTTCAGAACAACGCCACGGTTACCGAGCTTACCGCTGAAGAGTACGCTGCCGAGCAGGCTGAAGCCGCTGCAGCTGCCATTGAGGCTGCAAAGGCTGCCATGGAGGAAGCTGAAGAAGAGGCTCCTGCTGAGGCTCCTGAAGCCGAAGAGGCAGCTCCTGAGGCACCCGAGGCTGAATAAAGGCCTTATGCCAGCTGGCAAAACAGCCCCAGCCGTACTTGTGTAACGAAAGCGGTCCCGGAAACGGGACCGCTTTTTCATGTGCTCAAGGCGGCTCTTTTAAAGTGCCATCATGTCGGCGAAAGCCTGTGCCATGTCGCCGTCGATGCCGATGCATTTATTTTCCAGGCCGGGCGGAAACACCACTTGGTTGTAGTTGAAAATCGCATAGGTAAGGAGCTGCTCGTCCTTTACGGCATTTGCAAGCAGGTGCTTGATGATGCCGTTGCGCAAGCCAACGCCCAGTTCAAGCACAACGATGCGCTCGGCATGATGCGCGGCAACAAGCGACTGAAATGTTCGCAGGCGCTCAGCGCACGCACGGTCTTGCTGGTTAAGGCGCGCAACGTCAACGGCGGCAACAAGCGGCGCTTTGCAGTGGGGGCATCGCGGAATGCTCGTTACGTTAACGCGGCCATCCTCAATGGTGTTCGCCAGAGCCGCGATAATGTCTTGCGCGGGGTAGCGGTCATCGCTGCATCCAGCTGAGCATACGCACTCGCGCACGGAGCCTTCCGTCTCCAAAATGCGCGCTTCGTTGAAACCCGCACGCGCGAAACGCCCGTCAACATTGCAGGTTACAATGAAGTACTCGGTATCGCCAACAAGGGTTTTCAGGGCGTCCATAATTGCGCTCGGCTGGTAATCGAGCCATTCGCGCTGCCCAAAACGTGCGTGCCAGGCCCACTGCCTCTCTATAACGCGCCGGGAGAGGTGCATGCCCTCCAAAATCGAATGAGCGCCTGACAGACAGGCAAGATCGCCGTAGATTTCAACAAAATGCTGGTCGGGGGCAAAAATGTTGAAGCCTTCTGCTATATCAAGGCCGTTGCTAGCTCCTATCAGCACCAAATCGGCCGCTTCGAGTGCGCCGCGAATGCACTTCAGCTCGTTTTGACGCATAAGCTATCGTCCCATTTCCGCGCGAACGTCTTTCAGCACGCGCGCGATATCGCCGCGAATGGCCAAGCCTTTGTCCTCGATGTTCCACGGAAGGAACTGTGTTTTGTCGTTGATGCTCACATAGGTTGCGCCATCCAGCTTCTCGGTGAGCTTCCAGAAGGGCTCCTGGATGAACGCGGGAGTCATACGTCCCACGCCCAGTTCGATGAACAACAGCTTTTCTGAGGAATGCGCATCTATCCAGTCCGATACTTTTTGGTATTGCTCATCGTAGAGGGCGCCTTGCAAAAAGTTGCCGTATCCGCGCACCCAGGGGAATGCCTCTTTGCCGCATTGCGGGCAGCGGGGGATAAGCTCGCTGGGAACCTCCAGCCCATCTTCCATGGCCTCAATCATGGCGGCTACCTGCGCGGTGGAATCCCATACTTCGTCATGGCAGGGGACGCTGCACTGGAAAAAGCGGTGGTCGCCTTGGATTTCGGCAACTTTTTCCCACGGGTATATCTTCATGAACTGCGTGTCCTGGTTGGTGGTGAGCACGAAGAATTCCTTATCGTTTACCAGGGCATCAAGGTCGCGGTACGGTTCGCGCAACGGTGCACTGAGCGTGGTGTTCATGAAGGTGGCCAGGTAACCCCAGCGCTTTTCGGGTGTCCTCCAGCGATGCATCATGCCGTCAAAGGCCCCGTTGAAACCGTATTCGTCGGCAAACTTACCGAAGTATTTGCGATACGACGCGTTGTTCTCGTAATAAAAATCGCCGCCTCCTGCAGCAGAGAGTCCGGATGCTGCTCCTATCAGAATGCAATCCGCTTCGCTTATCAGGTGCGCGAATTGGCCGATCTCCTCGTCGTAGGGAAGCGGTGCTTTCTGTGAGAGCCGATAAGCGGGTTTGCCCTGTTGATAAACCGATCGATACCTGAACGTACGGTGGGTGAGTTCGATTACCAAATCTTCGTATGAGGACATAATGCTCCTTTGCGGTTATAATCATCAGGTGTTCATAAACAATATCGCTGTCTAGTAATGCAAAGGCAATGAACAGAACCGGCAAGGTGTTCATAAACGGACGGGATTCGAAAACTGATACGCAAAAAAGCCTGTGCATGACAGGCGATGGGAGGAGCGTTGCGGAAAATGACGGACAATGCTAATACGGCGGCGGAGGCGAACGCCCCTTTGGACAGGCGAACCCGCTATACGTTGATGGTCATTCACGATGCCTTTTTCGAATTGCTTGATGAAATGGGCTTTTCGAAAATTACCGTATCGGATATATGCCGGCGAGCCCAAATTAATCGCGGAACGTTCTACCTGCATTACGAAGACAAATACGCCTTGCTAAAGACGATCATTGACGAGGCGCTTGATGCGGCTCCGCTCATGGATGAATCGTCGGCGTACAGCATGTGTCAGCGGGTTCCCGCCACGGATGCGTATGCCAAGCTGTATGAGGACAACGATGCGTTTCCCTATATTGCCAACCGCGTAATGGAGCGCGGCGCGTCGGCGATGGTTCCCGATATCATGCAGCGCACCGGTCTTGACCGCGATGATGCCATGTTGCTGTTCGCGCACAGCGCTTATGGAAACCTTGCCGTGAACCGGTTGCTTGGCTGGAAGCGCGGAAAGCGTTTCGAGCGGGTTCAAAAGATGATTTCCGTTTACAGCGGGGGAGGATTGGCGGCCGTAAAAAGCTGGACTACCGAAGCGGCCGACTCTTCAAAGGAGCAGTAGAAGGTGCAAAAGGACGCACGGATTGCGCCCTCTCATCTGGAGCGCATCATCACATGGCTTCGTATTCTCGCATGAAACCGCATTGATCGAAGGGCTCAATGCTTGGAGCGCATGTGTATCCTTTTCTTTCCATCTGGGTAACAATGCCGTGCGCGCATCTTGTGTGTTATAAACATCTGAGTGACTATATCAGGCGTTATTTGTAAGCGACGTTGGTCGCAGTTGAAAGAGAGGCATACATGGTAGCACGATTCAATGACGCATTGATTCCTTACGTAATAGAGCAGTCGCCTCGTGGCGAGCGCAGCTACGACATTTATTCGCGCCTGTTGAACGACCGCATTATTTTCTTGGGCGAGCAAATTGACGACAATGTTGCAAACTCCGTTGTGGCGCAGTTGCTCCACCTTGAAAGCGCCGATCCTGAGAAGGATATTTCGCTGTACATTAACTCTCCGGGAGGATCGGTAACGGCAGGCTTGGCAATTTTGGACACCATGAACTTCATCAAGCCCGATGTTTCCACTATTTGCATGGGCTGCTGCGCTTCCATGGCCGCCGTGCTGCTTTCGGCGGGCGCCAAGGGTAAGCGTTTGTGCCTGCCCAATTCCATGGTGCTTATCCACCAGCCTTCCGGTGGAGCCCAAGGTCAGCAAACCGAAATCCAAATCGTTGCCGACTTCATGCTGAAAACCCGTAAGCGTTTGAACCAGATTCTTGCCGAGAATACCGGCCAGACGCTTGATGCCATTCAGCGTGATACCGAGCGTGACAACTATATGACCGCTCAACAGGCGTTAGAATACGGTCTGGTCGATCGAATTGTGGAATCGCGCAGTGCTTTGGCCAGCGCGACAAAGAGCGAGTAGGGAATTACGTGAGCGATCGAAAAGACGATTTCACCGAAGGGGACGACGATATCGTTTGCGCTTTTTGCGGTAAGCACCCGCATCAAGTGGCAGCGATGATTGCCGGCCCCAACGGCATTTACATTTGCGATGAGTGCATATCCATCTCCGCCGAAGCGATGATGCGCGATTTGGGTCTTGATGTTCCCTCGCCGGCTGCGGCACGGGGGCGCCAAGCACCGCGCGTTGCTTCCTATGAGGCGGTGGACGACCCGGCGCCTACTCCCGAGCAGGTGCTGGCGCAGCTGCCCACGCCGCATGAGATGTACGCAGGTCTTTCGGAGTACGTGGTTGGCCAAGAACAAGCAAAGCGTGCGCTTTCGGTGGCTGTCTACAACCATTACAAGCGCATCGGTTTGGGCAGCGCTGCCACCGATGACGAGGTAGAGCTGGCTAAAAGCAACATCATGCTCATAGGCCCCACGGGCTCTGGCAAAACGCTGCTTGCTCAAACGCTCGCGCGCACGTTGCGCGTTCCGTTTGCCATCGCCGACGCCACCACGCTCACCGAGGCGGGCTATGTGGGCGAAGACGTAGAGAACATCCTGCTCAAGCTCATTACGGCTGCAGATTTCGATATTCCGCGTGCCGAAATAGGCATCGTGTACATCGACGAAATCGACAAGATCGCCCGCAAGGCGGAAAACCTGTCGATTACGCGCGACGTTTCGGGCGAAGGCGTTCAGCAGGCGCTGCTTAAAATTGTAGAGGGAACCGAGGCAAGCGTTCCTCCGCAGGGAGGCCGCAAGCATCCTCAGCAAGAGCTCATTCATATCGACACCACGAACATCCTGTTCATTTTGGGTGGCGCGTTCGTTGGCTTGGCCGACATCATCGCCGAGCGCACGGGCAAAAGCGTGGTTGGATTCAACTCTGAAATGCCCACGTCCATGAAGCGTTCGGAGTCGGAGCTTTTGGCAAAGGTGCTGCCTGAGGACCTTAACAAATACGGTATGATCCCCGAGTTCGTTGGACGTATTCCGGTGGTGACCTCGCTTTCCGCTCTTACCGAAGACGACTTGGTAAGCATTCTTACCGAACCGAAGAATGCCCTTGTCAAGCAGTACAAAAAGATGTTCGAGTTCGAAAATTCGACCCTCACGTTCACCGACGAAGCGCTGCGCGCAATCGCGCATGAAGCTGTTGAGCACGGCACGGGCGCACGCGGTTTGCGTTCCATTTGCGAACGTGTCCTTATGAACGTGATGTACGACCTTCCCGAACAGAAGGGCGCTTCCCGGGTTGAAGTAAGAGCATCCGATATCATGGGTGAAACCGTTCCTACGATAGTAGCCGTCACCGAAAACTAGCCGAACGGCTGGCAGGGTGCGGTATGGCAACCACGACGCAAGAGAGAGTGCAATGGCAGACAGCAATTCGCAAAAGGGCAAGATAGATTACGATTTCGCGGCTCACGAGACCGTGTTGTTCAATGCATGGAAGGACAACGGTTACTTCGCTCGCAGCGAAGGCAGGGGAGACTTCAAAGATCATCCCTACACCATTGTTATTCCGCCGCCCAATATCACCGGCGTGTTGCATATGGGCCACGCGCTCAACGACACCATCCAGGACACGTGCATACGTCACGCGCGCATGCAGGGGCGTCCCACGCGTTGGGTTTTGGGAACCGACCATGCGGGCATCGCCACGCAGACGAAGGTTGATAAAAAGCTCAACGACGAGGGCATTTCGCGCTTTGAAATTGGGCGCGAGGCGTTTATTGACGAGTGCTGGAAATGGCGCGAGGAGTACGGTGGAACCATCGTAAGCCAAATCAAGGGCATGGGCTGCTCGTGCGATTACGATGATGAGCATTTCACGCTTGACCCCGATTACGCCAGCGGCGTTCGCCGCGTATTCGCCGACTGGTATCACGATGGCATCGTTTACGAGTGCTGTGTTCAGCGCCGTCAGTGCGTCATCCTCATGCTCGCCCTTCAGCGTGTCTATGGCTACGGGCTCACCGTCGGCGTTCACTGCGCTGTCCACCACTGTGTTGTAATACCTCGTTGCCTTCTCGTCAGCATCCTTAATGCTGGTCACGTAAGGTATGTTCTTCAGTTCCAGCGGTGCCAGTGAAACACCGTAGTCTGGTGCGAAAGCCGTCTCCACGTCGGTATAGCGGTAACGCTCCGTCTGCCTTGTAGGCAGTCCCAGTCGCGTGAAAGCGTTGATAGCCTTCTCGCGCTCAGCGTTAAGCACAGGGCTCGCCTGCTTGTCAAGCACCGGCTTTATCTCGTTGTATAATTCTATATATTGGTTCATAGCGTAACCCCTCCCCTTAATCCCCTCCCGAGGGAGGGGAAGTATATGGTAAAAGGGTAATAGTTTTTTATTCCAGTATTTCTTTTATTCTCTCAATGAAGGCAGTAGCCATGGGCGTAAGTTCATTCACCATTGCCTTGTCACAGTATGCGAAAGCTTCATAGTCGCTGCTGTGTCGCTTCTCAAAAAGAGTGTTGAAGGTCTTCCCGTGTTCTATCTCAAGTATTCCTTTTGAGATAAAATGCAGTCCAAGCATGGTCTTTACACCTGCGTGGGTAGTTGCGGTTATACCATTTTTCAGTAACAGAGCCTGCACAGCATAGAAACAGGCATAGTACAATCTGTTGATAGCAGTATTATAATGTCCATTTTCATTAAGCAATCTTGCTTCTTCTATTGTCTCGTTCGCTCTTTCCAGTCGATACTTCATCAGGCTCTGGCGGCTTTCCTCGTCAAGTGTCTCTTTCATATTTCTTTTCCCTCGTTTACTACATTAAGATAGAAAGGTGTTTTGAATGGCATTTGTTCCCATTGGCTGCGAAGCATCACCGTCGGTGAGATAGGTATGCCTGTTTTCCATTCAATCTGCCACAAAGGATCTGTAACAGCCATCTCACGTTTCAAGTCAATATGATCACCGTCA
>JAZQAV010000104.1:0-9823 GCA_045545435.1 Eggerthellaceae bacterium
CTTCCCTGACACGGAAGAGGTCACAAGTTCAAATCTTGTGTCGCCCACCATGATGCGGACATGGCTCAGTTGGTAGAGCACCACCTTGCCAAGGTGGGGGTCGCGGGTTCGAACCCCGTTGTCCGCTCCATCGCCTGTATAGGCCGGTCATAGCTTGCTTGGCCGGCCTTTTATACAGATGATACAGGGCGACGTGGCCAAGTGGTAAGGCAGAGGCCTGCAAAGCCTTCACCCCCGGTTCGAATCCGGGCGTCGCCTCCAGTGAATGCATAAGAAGCCGCTTCATGCGGCTTCTTTTTTGTTTCAACAACAACCGGTTGAGGATTTTAGTCGGAACCTTTCTTTTACGAACTAAGATGTGGTGCGGGTAAGCTGGTTGAGGCTTGATCCCCGCTCTTGAGGCTGTCGTCGGGCTCAAACCTCCGCTCGTGAGGTGAGGTGGCATGTGTCTGGACACAAAACTCCAGTTGTGACCCGTTTGATGCTTCCAAGTGGACGCAAATTACCAGTTGTGACCCGTTTGAGGCCTCTACGCAGACGCAAATTGCCAGTTGTGAGGTGTTTGCCAATGATCCCGATGAGTCTTTAAAACGTTCTCCCAGTTCAGAAGCTTGTTTACGCGCGATGGTTTTGAAGCGCAAACTGAGACGGCGCGTCATTTGGGTCACAACTGGCGTTTTGCGTCCGAAGGCGCGTGTCATTTGGGTCACAACTGGCGTTTTGCGTCCGATGGTATGCGTCTTTCAGGTCACAATCAAAGATTTGCGTCCGATACAGCTCATCATACTGAGCGCAATCGAAGTTTCGCCTCAAAACGAAAGATGCCTGACAAGGGATCCCTGTGAAACCCTTGCCAGGCATTTCGTGCGTCGATGACGATGACTCGTGCGAGCTTTCGGTTCGCAATCTGATAGCGCACAGGCATCTGTCGAAGAGATTTGCGCTATGCCGTATAACGCGATTTCAGACGCCCATCGGAAATCGCGTCACTTACCGGAAAAACTACCTCAAGACTTAATAGATAATCTGCGTCAAGCGAATGCCAACGTAATACCCTTGATCAGGCAATCCCGTAATGTCATACACCTCTTTAAGCTCAATGGCGGAAACGCGCCACGTGTAGGTGATGCCATTAGGGGCCACCAAGGTTCCCTTCTGGAAGTTGTTGCCAGAGTCGTCGATGCCGCTTTCGTCGCTCGAAGCTGGGTCGATACCTTGCTGCTGCAACGCTGATGCGATGGCGCTTTCAACGGTTGTCGATTTGAAGTCGGAATAGCGCACGACGATGGTGTAGGCGCTTTCCCAGCTGGTTCCCAAATTCCATGAGCCATTGAGCAAACGGGACGCCTGCGATGCGTTCAGGCTTGAAATGCCGCGTGAATACAAGATTTCGGCATCCGAAAGGCTCATATCGCCGGGAATCTTGTAGATGTTGATGCCCGCGCTGCGCTCGGTGGTTGCGTTGTAAATGGTGTATCCGCGGTTTTGCAGGTTGGCGATAACGTCAGCATCTGCCGCATTGGCAAGCTCAGAGAGCACGGGAACGGTGGTCAGTGAAGCTTCGCGTGCCAGGTTGGTCTCAACGCTTTCCTGGGCAAGCGCCGCTTGTCGGGCCGTTTCGTAAACCGTGTTGTTCATGAATATAAGGCCGATCGCAATGCCGACGGCGACAAAGGCCAGTGCAATGAGCTTGTGCTGAAGGGGCATGCGCTGCGGACGTTTGATTCCCTTGTCGTCAAGGTACAAGATATTGCCTTCGCGGCGCGAGTACTCGGACTCGTCCGATACAAGGAAGTCGTCCATTATTTCTGAAAAGTTGGGCATATTGGGCATAAAAAGCTCCTGATAGGATTATGTGCTTTGGGTAGTATACCATTGCTCGTACACTACCAGCATGTTAGTATACCTGCATCCCGTGGGGGAGTAGTTGGCGTATCGGCGGTTCACACACGATACGTGTCATGTTCAACATCATGGCGGCTTTTGTCCGTCTGGCATGACTTAAATAGCGAGACTCATGGCGTGCTTACGATGTATTCGGTGCGCGCCATGAGTTTTTTTATGGGCATGTTGTCGCATAAGAGTGCGCTTTATGCCCGCAACATAAAAAGGAGCCTCAATGGATCTGTCGGTTTTTACGCTGCCCGATACCTGGATTACGCTGGTCACTCTTATATTTTTGGAAATTGTTCTCGGCGTCGACAACATCGTCTTCATCTCCATCACTTCAAACAGGCTTCCACAGGAAAAGCAGCACATCGGTCGTATTCTTGGTTTGGCGGGCGCATTTGTGTCGCGCGCTTTGTTCCTGTCCGTAGCTGCTTGGCTTACCCATATGGTGACGCCGCTGTTCACCATAGCGCTTGGATCCTACGCGCATGGGTTCTCGGTGCGCGATTTGATTCTGCTGGCAGGAGGCGCTTACCTTATCTACAAAGGCATCATAGAAGTGCGCGATGTGCTCTCATTGGCGGAAGAGAAGGCCGAAGCGGCTGCGGAAACTTCTGAAGACAGCAGTGAGGTGAACAGCCGCACTATCGGTCTTCCGCAGGCTATCGGCACCATCATGGTTATGGACATCGTATTCTCCATCGATTCGGTAATTACAGCCGTGGGTCTTTCTAATTACCTCATCGTTATGATCATTGCGGTAATGCTGGCCATTATCCTCATGATGTTGTTCATCGATCCTATTTCCAACTTCATCAACAACCATGTGGAGATGAAGATTCTTGCCCTCACCTTTATCGTGGCCATTGGCGTGTTGCTGTTCGTTGACGCGCTTGGCATCAACTCGGGCATCGAGGTGTTGGGCATGCACATGGAAAAACTGATGGTCTACTTCGCCATGGTGTTCTCGGTGATTTTGGAATGCATCCAAATGCGTCGCACGTCGAACTACAAAAAGTGGATGGAAAGCCGCGAAAAATAGCGACACGGTGCGCGCGCTCGGGCGGTGCCTTGCGTTTGGCGGGTATAGAGGCGCTTTGTTTTAGATGAACTCGCGATAGCCTTCGTCCGAAACGATGAAGCGCACGGCTTCGGGAATCACGTGCGCCGTAAACGGCGTTTCGAGCTCGGGCAACTCACCATCATATTCAATGTGCATGGGCGGATCGCAGGTAACCGAAACCTCTCGCCCACGGAAGGTCTCAAGCGAATCGGTGCGATCGGGGTAATCGCCCACGCTATCGCGTATGCCGGCCAGCACAACGGGAATAAGCCCGAAGGCATTTGCCGCTTTCAAAACGACAATATCGAACATTCCATCGCGCGGGAGGTTATCGTGCGTGACCGAGATATCGAATTGGATCTTGGAAAAATTAACCAACAAGATG
This sequence comes from Eggerthellaceae bacterium, assembly GCA_045545435.1. Taxonomy (GTDB): domain Bacteria; phylum Actinomycetota; class Coriobacteriia; order Coriobacteriales; family Eggerthellaceae; genus UMGS1502. The sequence continues at coordinate 3,339 of JAZQAV010000104.1, forward strand.
CCAAGACCTTCGCTTTCGTGGGTAACGCCATCGACGTTTATGGTGATTTTGGACACCTGTGGCAGCGGATTCGAAAACGCGGCCTGGAAATAAGCCATTGGCCCCAAAAGCTTTTTGGTTGGTTTGGCGCCGTTCATGATAGTGGCGTCATAGCCTGCTCCCGCCATGATGCAGAAGCCGAAATCTTTGCCGGAAGTTGAAATTTCTCCCAGGTCGAAGTCCAAGTACTTGCCTGATTTCACCAATTTGGCGAGCGCGTTGGATTCAAGGGGGGAGTGCAGGTTTTCTGCGAGCAAGTTGGCTGTTCCTGCGGGGAAGGGCAACAGGGGAATTTTTGTATTTGCCAACGCATGAGCAGCGGCGGCAATGGTGCCATCTCCGCCGGCGGCTACCACCACGTCAAAATTGCGCGCATCCTCAAGCAGGTCTTCGATGCGGGATGCGCCATCGGTGGTGCGCAGGCAAAGCTCATCGCCATCGGCGGCCACCAGGCGCATGAAGTCGAAGATGGAGCCATCTTGTAAACCTGAGGTGATGTTGTTGATGATGAGCAGTTTCACATAAATCCTTTCACCCTGTTATCATGTTACACCAACAGGTGATAAGTAAAGGTAAGGATTCCGCTTCAGATGTACATTGACCGTCAGGACGCTTTTGATGCGTACGTTGAGCGTGCGAAAAGCGCGTCGATTGTGGCCATAGACACCGAGTTCCTTCGTGAGAAAACCTATTACGCAACGTTGTGCTTGCTGCAGCTGAACGCCGATGGCGAAGTGGCCATCGTCGACCCGTTTTCGGTGAAACTGGATTCGCTTTCATCCGTCATGCTCGACCAGCGTATTGTCAAGTTGTTCCATGCGGGTCATCAGGATTTGGAGATTCTCTTCCGCGAACTGGGCTGCATGCCCGTTAACGTTTTCGATACGCAAGTTGCCGCGGCCCTCATTGGCCAAACGCAGCAGGTTGGTTATGCGCCGTTGGTACATGCGCTATGCGGCGTCAAGCTTAAAAAGACCGACTCGTTTACCGATTGGTCGGCGCGTCCTTTAAGCGATTCGCAAATACAATACGCCGCCGAAGACGTTATTTACCTTCCTGATATGTACCGCAAAATGGTTTCGATTTTAACGTCAAAGGGTCGTTTGCGGTGGCTCGATAACGACTTTGCGGAACTGTCGAATCCCGCTCGTTATTTGGTGGACGAACGCGATCGCTATCGCAAGCTCAAACACGTATCCCAGTTGTCGCGCCGCCAGATGGCCGCTGCGCGCGAGATGGCTGCATGGCGCGAAATGCAGGCGCAAGAGCGCAATGTCCCGCGCAAATGGGTGCTCACCGACGAACAAATCGTGGAAGCGTGCCGTCGTGAGCCAAGGACCATCGATGATTTGTTCATGGTACGCGGCATGCGCGAGCGCCTTACTACCCGTGATGCGCGGGTGGTAATTGAACTGGTGCGCAGCGCCCTTGATGCCTCGCCGGAAACCTGGCCCGAAATAGAGCGCTCCGCGAAAAGCGAACCCAACGTAGACGTGCAGGTTGACCTCATGATGGCCATTGTGCGCATGCGTGCGCGCGAAAACGATATTGCCGTTCCAACGCTGGCAAGTCATGAGGACTTGCGCAAAATTGCGCGCGGACATTTTGATGACGTTGATTTGCTGCGCGGTTGGCGCAAGGACATTGTTGGTGACGAGTTGGTCTCGTTTATGGCCGGCGAAATTACGCTTTCGATAAGCAATGGGAACGTGAAGGTTACGCGCCAGTAATTCCTTGGGGCAAAGCTTGTACGCTCGGATATAATTTAATAACAACAAGCTACTGCGAGGAGTTGCCATGAGCTATTTAATGTTAATTGTTCTTACGCTCATTATTGGTTTTGGCGCTACGGCGCTGGTAAACGGCCGTTTGAAGAAATATTCACGCGTCGGTGTTTCCAATGGCATGACCGGTGCGGAAGCGGCTCGTCGCATGCTGGCGTTCTACAACATCTATGGCGTGACGGTTAATCGCGGCGCCGAAGGCCAAGACTTTTTTGACCCGCGCAGCAATTCCATCACGCTTTCGCCAAGCGCTTACGACAGAAGCTCCATTACCGCCATTGCAACGGCTTGCCATGAGTGCGGGCACGCCTATCAGTTTGCTGAAGGCTATACGCCCATGAAGATTCGCACGGCGATTGTGCCAGTGGTAAACCTGGCTTCCAACGCCTGGGTGTTTCTTTTGATGATTGGCATCATGCTCCAGATTTCGGGCTTTGTTGATCTTGCAATCGTTATGTATGCAGCCGTTGTTCTGTTCTCGCTGATAACGTTGCCCGTGGAATTCAATGCCTCGCATCGAGCCATGACCTATATGGATACCATTGGGCTGCCGCAAGTTGAGCGCGATGGATCGCGCTCGGTGCTCATTGCGTGCGCTATGACGTATGTTGCCGCAGCTCTTACCTCCATTTTGCAGCTTGTGTGGCTCTTGGGCCAGCGTGACTAATTGGCGTTTATGGCTCAAAACCCCACTACAAACATCGAAGCTCCTCAGGCGCTCTCTGTTTCTGCCGCGCTCAATTTGGCAAAGGGAACGCTTGAGTCGCTTGTGCTCACCATTGTGGGTGAGGTGTCCGAAGTCTCGGTGAAAGCGGGCTACAAAGCCGCCTATTTCACCATTAAAGACGCCGGCGGCGCCCTGTCGTGCATGATGTGGAACAATCGCTTCAAAGCGAGTGGTATCAATTTGCAGCTTGGGCAGCTGGTTCAAATTACGGGGCGGTTCACGGTCTTCGCGGCAAAAGGACGCATGAATTTCGACGTCTTTTCCATCTCGCTTGCCGGAGAGGGCAATTTGCGCCTGCAAGTGGCCAACCTTGCGAAAAAGCTACAGGCCGAGGGTTTGTGCGATCCAGCCCGCAAAAAGGCATTGCCGGCATATCCAACCGCCATCGGCGTGGTCACCTCACCGCGCGGGGATGCAATCCACGATGTTTTGCGAACGCTGCGCCGGCGCTATCCGCTTGCGCGCGTGCTGGTGGCCGGTGTGCCCGTTGAAGGGGCTAACGCCCCGCGGGCGATCGTCGATGGCATAAAGTGCGTGTACGACGCAGGGGCCTCGGTGATACTGGTGGTTCGCGGCGGCGGATCGTTCGAAGACCTCATGCCTTTTAACGACGAACGTCTGGCCCGCACCATTGCCGCTTGTCCTACTCCCATCGTTACCGGTATCGGCCATGAACCCGATACCACCATCGCCGACATGGTGGCCGACGTGCGCGCTTCAACTCCGACAGCGGCGGCAGAGGCGGTAAGGCCTGCGCGCGAACAGCTGCAAGAAAGGCTACGGGCGCGCGCTTTGGCCATGCGCAAGCAAGTGGACCTTCGGGTGCAGCGTGCGCACACCCACCTTGACAACGTGCAATCGCGGCCGCTCTTTGCCGACGAAATGTACTTGCTGGGTTCTGCGTCTCTTGCTTTGGATGTGCGCTCAGAAAAGCTCCAACGGGCCATTCCGTATGGGCTGGAAAAAAGCGAGCGCGAGCTTGAAGAGGCGCGGCGAAGGCTCGTAGTTGCGATGCCACGTGCGTTTGATGCTGCAACGCTGCGCGTTAGTAGGGCGCAAGAGCTGCTGGTGGCGGCAATCGGGCGAACGACTGCCGAGCGCGAAGCGCGTCTTGCTCTAGCAAGCGCACGACTGGACGATCTGTCACCGCTTAAAACCTTGTCACGTGGGTATGCAATGGCAAAAACGGAGGACGGAAGCATCGTCAAGTCGGTTTCGCAGGTGCACTCTGGTGGCAAGGTGGACGTCAGCGTTTCCGACGGAACGCTGCATTGCGTAGTTGACCAAATTGAACCAAACAACGATTCAAGGAATTGATATCAGTAAGGGAAAGGCCTTGTGATATGGGAAATTCAGAGAAAACCGTACAGGATGCGCCGGTGGAGGAACTGTCGTTTCGCGAGGCGATGACCGAGCTCGATCGCATTGTCGCATTGCTTGAGGACAACTCGCTTGAGCTTGAGGAAAGCCTGAAGGAGTACGAGCGGGGCGTGCAGTTGCTGCGCTCGCTCAAAACGCGCCTGAACGAAGCGCAACAGAAGGTTGAAGTGCTTATGGGAGAGCTTTCCGGCGAAGAAGAGGATGCCGTTCGTGACACGACGTTATCGTAAGTTCGTGCGCTCAAGATAGAAGGGGAGTAGCCATGATCAAAGACGATTGCATTTTCTGCAAACTGGCAAACAAAGTAATACCGACGGATGTGGTATACGAAACCGACGAGGTAATGGCGTTCAATGACGCAAATCCTCAAATGCCCGTTCATGTGCTTATCGTTCCGAAGGAGCACTTCGATAACATTGGCGACAACGTGCCCGCAGAACTGTTGGGCAACTTGTTTGCGGCCGTTAAAGAGGTTGCTCGCGTTAAGGGGCTTGAGGAAAGCGGATACCGTGTGCTGGTGAACACGGGCGCCGATGCGGGCCAGGTGGTTAAGCATCTGCATATTCATGTGCTTGGCGGTGCACCTATGAACGACGGGAATCCGTCGGTAACGCAAAGCTAGTACTGCTCGGTTGCACGTTGAGCGCAAGCGGGGAATCCATTTGCCGAAAGGGGTATCCCTCGCACTTTATTGCCTGACGGTAATGTGTATCATTACTGATAAGGTGCATGAATTATGTTAAGGGGAAGTTCGTGAACGTACTCGTCATAAATGCAGGCTCGTCTTCCTTGAAGTACCAGCTTATCAACGTTGAATGGAAGACCGTTCTCGCTAAGGGTCTTTGCGACAGCGTGGGTTCGGCTGACGCTAAGCACAAGCATGGTTTGGGCGATGCCGAAGTGGTCGACGACGTAACCATGCGCAATCACGACGAGGCAATGGAAGTCGTCCTTAAAACCCTTGTGTTCGGCGACAATCCGGCTATCACGTCCCTTGATGAAATTGACGCAGTGGGCCATCGCATCGTTCAGGGTGGCAAGTACTTCAGCAAGTCGGTTCTCATTGACGACGACGTTATCGCAAAAATCGACGAGCTTGCCGAGCTGGCTCCTTTGCACAACAAAGCGGCGCTTATGGGCATTCGCGCGTGCCAACGCGAGATGCCGAACAAGCCCATGGTGGCCGTTTTCGACACCTCGTTCTTCTCGACGTTGCCGCCCAAAGCGTACATGTACGCGCTTCCGTATGAGCTGTATGAAAAATACGGCATCCGCAAATACGGAGCTCATGGTACCTCGCACCGCTATATCTCTGAGCGCGCCGCAGAATTTTTGGGCGAATCCATTTACGACCTTAAGATGATCACCTGCCATTTGGGCAACGGGTGCTCGGTAAGCGCCATTGACCACGGTGTTGCAGTTGATACCTCAATGGGCATGACCCCGCTCGACGGCCTTATGATGGGCACGCGGTGCGGTTCTATCGATCCGGCGATCGTTCCGTTCGTTATGGAGCATGAAAACCTGAACGCTGCCGAAATGGACAACCTCATGAACAAAAAGTCGGGGTTGTTGGGCATTACCGGTTTAAGCAACGACCTGCGAAAAGTGCGCGAAGCGTCCGAGAAGGGCGACGAGCGCGCCATGCTCGCATACGATATGTACTCCAACTCGGTTAAAAAGTACATCGGCGCCTACATTGTGGTAATGGGTGGCGTGGATGCCATCGTGCTCACCGGTGGTGTGGGCGAAAACGACCCGAAGATGCGCCGCATGATTTTCGCCGGCTTGCAAACCATGGGCATTATGGTTGACTCCAAGCGCAACACCTCTGGTCCGCGCGAACGTGAAATTTCTGCCGACCGTTCGGATGTGCGCATTATCATTGTCCCCACCGATGAAGAGTACATGATTGCGCGCGATACGTACGAGGTTCTGCACGAGACCATCGAAGACGACGAGATGGAGATCTTCGGCGACTACTGCGCGGTGTCCCAAACGCCTGGGTGCTACCTGTAATTCTTTTATACGCACGTTGTTTTTTCGTTCGTGCACAAGTAATCGTAAAAGGGCCCTTCGACCGCAGAAAGCGGAACCGATGGGCCCTTTATAGTAAGCAAGCAAACACCTCTAGCAACGAAAATGCCCGGGCATTCAGCTCGGGCATTATGCGGTTCAAGGCAAAACAGCTTTTTATTGCTTCAGCGGTCTTGTTGATTTGGTTAAGCGTTCATTTGCGCCTGTACGCAGGTGATGGCAATAACGCCATAGATGTCATCGGCAACGCAGCCACGCGAAAGGTCGTTTACCGGGGCGGCAATGCCCTGCGTGATGGGGCCGTACGCCTCGGCTTTGGCAAGGCGCTGGACCAGCTTGTAGCCAATGTTGCCGGCATCCAAGTCGGGGAACACCAACACGTTTGCCTTGCCGGCAACCTTTGAATCGGGGGCTTTGGAAGCAGCCACCGAAGGCACGAGCGCGGCGTCCAGCTGCAGCTCGCCATCAAGCGACAGGGAGCTGTCGATCTCATGAGCGATCTTAGTGGCTTCAACGAC
>JAZQAV010000105.1:0-16302 GCA_045545435.1 Eggerthellaceae bacterium
AGCTGCTGATACCTTTGTCGTTTCTGCTGGTGATACGCGCTTTATCGTTAAGCTTGCAAATACGGAGGCCGCGCAAGTTCTTCGGCAAAAACTGCAGGAAGGCCCCGTTTCGATAAGCGTTCATGAGTATGGGGGTTTCGAAAGGGTAGGATTGCTTCCGTGGCCTCTTCCAACGGAGGACCGGCAAATTTCAACCCAGCCCGGCGATGTCATGTTGTATCAGGGCGACCAAATTGTCATTTTCACGGGATCGAACACGTGGGCGTACACCCCGCTTGGCACAATTGAGGGCGCAACCTCGGATGTGCTGCTTGCTGCATTTGGCGAAGGTGATTTAGAGATTGTTTTAACGGGGGAATAGGTTTTGCAATACCTGCCCAAAACACGACGACAACGGCTTTTGAACAGGGCGGTCCTGCTGCCCATCGGGGATGGCGGAGGTTTACATGTCTTACTACGAGGATTCAGACGAGCTTACCCAGGAACAAATTGCGTACTTTTTGGATTGTATGAACAGTGGGGAAGAAATAGAAGCTGGCTCTAAGGCCCATAGGCTCATGACCGCGGCATCCGAACGCGCGATGCGTCTTACCTCGCGTATGAATGCGCAGTTCGACAGCTTGTCGGGTGTGCGGGAGCAGCTTGAGAAGCTGTGGATGTGTGCGCTGCCCGATGGCGTGGGTTTGTTTCCGCCGTTTACGACCGATTGCGGTCTTAACACGCATGTGGGCGAGGGCGTGTTCATAAACGCCGGGTGCCGCTTTCAAGATCAGGGCGGCATTTACCTTGGCGACCGTGCGCTTATTGGCCACAATGTGGTAATTGCCACGCTCAACCACAACATGGATCCCGCCAAGCGTGCGAATTTGCTTCCCGCGCCCGTGCATATTGGCGCCGATGCCTGGCTGGGCGCGAACGTAACCGTGCTTCCTGGTGTGAGCATTGGCGCGGGAGCCGTGGTTGCTGCAGGGGCCGTCGTCACCAAGGATGTCGAAGCGAATACGGTTGTCGGCGGGGTTCCCGCGCGCCTTTTGAAGCGACTGTAATGGCCTGTTTCGTGTATATGCGGTTATAAGGGGCAACCATACGGTGTTTGCCCCTTAATTATTTATGGCTCGCGTCCGTCCGCTTACTCGCGTTCGCGCGTTTGTTTGTGCTCGTGTGCTTTATCCTGCGCTGCGTACGCTTTGCGCAACGTGCTAGGCATACAGGCGAACATGTCGATTGCCAGTTGCGCGGGCGTGCCCTTTATTCCACCGCGCAGCCATTCAACCATGCATCCTACGTTGCCAAGTGCAAAATGGCGGGCCTCAAAGGCAACGCTGCGCGATAGTTCGCTCACGCCCAAATACTGCTTCAAGGCGTGCTCGTTCGCTTGAATGCTGAACTGCAGCAAATAGCGCCAAATGGAATTCTGCGAATCTTCTTCGAAGGCTCTGCGGTAAAACGCGCGGTGCTCCCAGAGCTTTCTGTGCGCCTCGGCGTACAGTTCGCGCGAATAAGGGGACTTCCCATCGGCGGCAGATGAGTAATCGCGCTCAAACATCCAGGCCACCAGGTCGTACTTATCTTTGAAGTGGTAGTAGAACACGCGCCGCTCAACTCCGCAGTGCGCGCACAGCTCGCGCACGCGCACTTTTGAAAGCGACATATGCTCCATCATTGCTTCCAGCTCGTTGGCGAACATGGCTTTCGTATCGCGCTCTAATTGCATCGTTCTCTCCTTCTTATACATACCGTACATAATAGCGAAATGTACGGCACTATTTTGACTGCGAGCGCATAGTATTGCCTTAGAAAATAAAAAGCGTATGAGAGGCGGTAATCATGCATTTCACGGAACCTGTTTATAGAAATCCCTATTGGCCTACGTGGCCGCTGTTGGAAGTTACGGCTGGTTGCACCCATAATAAGTGCAAGTTTTGCACCATGTACAAGGACGTTCAATTCAACGTTCGCTCGTTGAGCGAAATTGAAGCGGATCTTAAAGAGCTTGCGGCAATGGTGCCCGACGCACCTACGATTCAGTTGCTGTCGGCCAATCCGCTTGCGTTGCCTGCTCATCGTTTGGTGTCCATCTTGGAAAAGATCAACGAGTATCTTCCCAATATCAAGCACGTTTATGCGCCCGGTCGTGTGACCGATTTGCGCAATAAAACCGTGGAGCAGCTGCGTGAGCTGCGCGATCTTGGCATGAACGAGATTTCTATGGGCACCGAAAGCGGCGATGATTGGACGCTTGACCGCATCAACAAGGGCTACCATGCCGAGGATATCCTTGAGCAATGCGCCAAGCTTGACGCAGCGGGCATTCGCTACTGGCATACGTTTTTGAACGGAACGGCTGGTAAATCGCACAGCCGTGAGCACGCGATTAATTCGGCCAAGGTGTTCAGCCAAACCAATCCGATGGTTGTTGGTACGGGCGGCCTTACGTTGTTTCCGGGAACTCCGCTTCTTACTGAGTCGCAACGCGGCGAGTTCGACCCGCTTTCCGAACGCGAAATGCTCGAAGAGGTGCTGCTGTTCGTGGAGAACCTCACTTGTGATTGCACGTTTATCACGCATCACACTATTGGCGGCATAAATCTTACGGGACCAAATTTCTTGGCGCGCAAGGACAACATCGTGGCTGCTTTGCGCAATGAAATTGAACACGGCGATCTCGATCGCATGGCGCGAATCCGTGCGATGAAAACTACGCTGTAGCGTTCTTTAGCGATTGGCCTATCGGCATGATTCGATAACGTTTGCCCAAACGAGGCCCATTATGGGCAGCAAAAACAAAACCAACCAGAACAGGGAGGCCAAACATGGAAACCCAAGATACGATGAATCAAAGCGGCGAGCTCCAAAACCAGAAAACGTTTCTTGATATGACGCGCGAGCGTTGGAGCGTGCGCAAGTTTTCGCCCGAGCAAATTAGCGCCCAGCACATGGAGCGCATTTTGGAGGCCGGTCGCAATGCGCCAAGTGCATGCAATTATCAGCCGCAACGCGTACTGGTTATGCAATCCGCTGAAGCGCTTGAACGGGTTCGCGCGGTAACGCACTGGGCGTTCAATGCGCCAACGGTACTGCTTGTGTGTGCCGACCTGAATGAATCGTGGAAGAACGTCGACGGCGCCGATTCGGCCGAGGTAGATGCCACCATCGCGCTTGATCACATGATGATGGAGGCATGGGAATGCGGAGTTGGGAGCACCTGGGTGCGCGGCTTCGACGAACGCGTTATGCGCAAAGCGTTTGGGATTCCCGCCGACTGGAAAATAGTGGCCATGATGCCAATGGGTTATCCTGCGGAAAATGCACGTCCTTCGGCGTGGCATTTCAGGCGCAAGGACAACCAAGAGCTTTATCGGTTCATTTAGATAAGGCCTATTGAGATAGCGATGGCTCCAAAGCTCTGCCGCTTTGAAGCCATCGCTTTGTTTTTAACTGCGTCTTTCCAGGTGGCGCGTTGTTCATTGACGGTCTTGAGTTGATGGCGAACACAAGACCGCCTTCTTTGAGCATGATTTGCTTGCGAGGGCATGTGCGAAGCTCGTTCGGGGCTCTCGGTCACCAGTTTGGCCGAAAAATGCCAAAAAATGGCCTTAGTTGGCGATTTGTGCCGTTTCATGATTGCGCCCGAAGAGCTAGATAATCCAAGCGTTTTGCGTTGTCCCTGGTCGGCAAGGAGCGCATGTAAGGCCATCCCAGCATCAGGTCCATAGAAAAGGGTTACAGTCCCCAACTAAAGCGAATTTTTGGCAGAAACACTTAAATCTCGTGACCGAGGCCCACGAATGCGATTTTGGCAATCGTTTCTGCGTCTTTGCGACTGCGTTAAGAATCCCGCGAACCCTACGTCCTTTAGTTGGGAAGCTTGCTGGGCGGCCCCTTTGGAGAATGGTCGAACATGCAACTGGCAAATTAGCCGGCAGGGCAGTGCAAGAGCAAACTATAAAAGAAAGATTTAGATTTGCGTAAAGACGCCCCGATGACTTTGCTGCCTCATCGCCAAAAGGAACGGCGTTATACTACGGAAAGCGAAGTTTTGATTCCGCTGGTGACAACCTGGTTCCCCGCCAATGACAACCTTGTCTTTTGGCAAATGGCAGCTTGGTGTTACCGACCAAGCCGAAAGGATGGACGCTGTGATTAAAGTTGTGGCTCGCCAAAGGGTGAAGGCCGACATGATCGACCAATTTTTAGCATACGGACGCGAACTGGTTGCCGCTTCGCGTAACGATGCGGGCAATATCGAGTACTCGCTGAATCGCAGCGTAACCGACCCCCAGGTGTTCTGCTACATCGAGGTCTGGGAGAGCAAGGAGGCTCTTGAGGCCCATATGGCCGCCGAGCATTTCAAGCGCTTGGTGCCGCTTACCAGCGCACTGGTTGAAGAAGACTCCAAGCAAATGGATGTCTTCACGGAAATTTAGGCACTCGGCGTATGCATGTGCTTTATACGTGCCCTGCAATCAATGCGGGATGATCAAAAGGACTTAAAACATGGGTCTTGCCATAGGCATAGATACGGGTGGCACCTATACGGACGCGGTGCTGTTCGATGTTGAAGCGCGGACGGTGATCGCGCAGGGAAAAGCGCGCACGACCAAGGGCGATTTGTCGGTTGGCATCTGCAATGCGCTCGATAACCTTCCGCTTGAGCAGGCAAAGCAGGCAAACGTCGTGGCGCTGTCGACAACGCTTGCCACCAACGCCTGCGTCGAGGGCAAAGGCGGCCGCGCCAAAGTTGTTCTTGTGGGTACCAACGAGAACGTTTTGAAGCGCATCGGTGCTTCCAAGAAGTACGGTTTCGCACTGGATGATGCCCTGTGCATTGACGAGTCGGGCTCCAGTGATGGCAAGGTAGTGGTGCAGCCCAACTGGGAAGCGTTCATGGATGACAACGCCGAGGTGCTTTCCCAGGCGCAAGGATTTGGCATTGCGGAAATATATGCCGGCCGCAACGGCGCGGTTGTGGAGCGTGAAGGCGCCCGCGCGCTCAAAGAGCGCTTCGGCGTGCCCGTGATTATGGCATCGAGCTTGGTGAGCGGGCTTAACATGATGGAGCGCGGCGCAACCGCCGTGCTGAATGCCCGCCTGTTGCCCGTGATTGAGGAGTTCTTGGATGCCACTGCTATAGCGATGCGCGAGCGTGGAATCGAAGCGCCAATTATGGTTGTGCGCAGTGACGGCAGCCTGATGAACGAGGCTTTTTCGCGGCAAGCTCCCGTGGAGACCATGGTATCGGGACCGGCGGCCAGCGTGCAGGGTGCGCGCGAACTTGCCCCCGAAGCGAGCGAGATGGCCATCATCGTTGATATGGGCGGCACAACAAGCGACATTTCGCTGGTTGAGGACGGTCGCCCTGTTGCCAAAAGCGGCATACGCATTGGCAATTGGCGCACGCAGGTTTCCGGCGTGCTGGTTGACACCTTCGGTCTTGGCGGCGATAGCCTCATAACATGGGAAAACGGCAACCTTGCACTCTCTGATCAACGCGTGGAGCCGCTGTGCATGGCGTGTTCTCGCTGGCCCGAGCTCGAAGGCCAGCTGGAAAAACTGGTTGCTAAAAGCTGGAAGGTATTCCGTCCGCTGTACGACGTTTTGTATTTGGTGCGCGAACCGCAGGAGAACCTTGCGTACAACGAACGCGAACAGCGCCTTCTTGCCCTGTTGCGCACGGGCCCGGTTATGATTGCCGAGCAGAGCGAATTCGATTACTTCGAACTGGAGCGCGGGCACGTGCCGGCTCGTTTGGAGGCCGAGGGCATCGTTATGCGCTGCAGCCTTACGCCAACCGACATCATGCACATCAGGGGAGACTTTACGCAGTTCAATGCGCGGGCATCGCTTTTGGCCGTGCAGTATTTGGCCGAGTTGATGCCCATGTACAACGAAGGTCTTGGCGCGGTGGAGCCCATTTGCGACGTCGTCTACAGCCTGGTGAAGCGCAAACTGTACGCCAACATTGTTCGCGTTTTATTGGAGTATGCGCACCCCGAACAGTTTTTGGATGGTCTTCCCGATCAACTGGAACGGGCGATTGTTGCCGAGTGGGACACCTGGTGCGAAAAAGACGGCGCGGGTGCTTTGTTGACGCCGCATCTGGCCTTTTCTACCCAGGCGCCCATCGTGGGCCTGGGAGCTCCCATCCATGTATTTTTGCCCGATGTGGCAAAAGCGCTGGGAACAACGTGCGTGATTCCTCATTATGCGCAGGTTGCAAATGCTGTTGGCGCTGCTGTGGCAAGCGTGAGCGGCAAGGCCGAAGTGCGTATTCGAGCCGAGTGGAGTTCGGGCGGCATCGATGGCTACATAGTGAACGAAGATGGAAACCGGTTGGAATTCGCAACATACGAAGAAGCGCTGGCAGCAGCTTCGGATATAGCAAGCGAACAGGCAAAACGTGTAGCTCGTGAACGGGGCGCGGTGGGAGACCTTGAGGTGACGGTGAGCACCGTTGACGATCGTAGTGCCTCAAGCGGTGTTATCCTTTACTTTGGAAGCGTAGTTACGGCTACTGCCCACCTGGTGTAAAGCGCACGGGCTGCGTAACAAGAGCCGGCGCCACGCAAAAGCCCAAAACGGTGCGCAACGGTTTTGTACCATGCGCGATGCGCCAAGGCGGCGATGCGAAAAACAGCGCAGAAGACAATTGCCGGTAGCCGCAAGGCGCGATGCTGAGGAGAACGGAGCATTCATGATTGAGATGAATCCCATTGGGATGGTTCGTTCTGTTTACAAAACCCCAGCTGAACTGCGCGCCGCGCAAAACTACCGCGAAACGCCTGTCCAGCTGGAAATATATCCTCAATACGAAGAGGGCTTGCGCAGCATAACCGCAGGCGACAGGCTTACCGTTTTCTTCTATTTCCATCTTTCGGAAGAGGTGAAACTGACGGTTTTGCTGCGGGGAGTTGGTCCGGAAGCAGGGGTTTTCTCGTCGCGGGCACCCTACCATCCAAACTTCATAGGCGCAACGGACGTGACGGTGCGCTCGCGCAACGGCTGCATACTTGAAGTGGTTGGGGCCGATATGGTTGACGAGACGCCCATTTTGGATATCAAGCCGACCATGGTTCCCTAATGTCGAAATTGTCGTCGCACTAAAGGGAGCCACACGGCAAGGGGGGCGCTCGACCAAGAGAGATCGTTCGATTTGCGGAAGCTTTAGTTAAATGAGCGGTTCGCGAAAACGCAACTGTTCAACCGAGAAAGACTGTTCAACCAAGGGGTGTTAGTGGAAAAAGTAGTGGTGGCAGCGGTTCAGATGATGAGCGAGCTGCGCGATATCGATCGAAATATTGCAACAACGCGTGAATGGGTGGCGCGCGCTGCCGATGAAGGCGCTTCTTTCGTTTTCTTCCCGGAGAGCAGTTTAAGCGGGTACGTTATGGAAAGCCCCAGCGATACCACGTGCCCGGCCTCGGACGATCGCCTGTTGGATTTGGAAGAGTATGCCGAAAGCCTGGGGGTGGCCATCGGCTACGGATTCGCGGAGCATTGCACCAAGCAAGAGCGCCCGTACATTACTTATGTTGTTTCTTATGGAGACGAGCGCCTCCTTTACCGCAAAACGCATTTGGGCGGGCGTGAGCTTGAGTCGTATGCCGCGGGGGACGAGCTTCCCGTTGCGCAGGTGAAAGGCGTAAACGTGGGCGTTCAGCTGTGCTGGGAGGGGCATATTCCCGATATTTCCACCACGCTGCGCTCGAAGGGCGCTCAGCTGCTGGTTATGCCCCATGCGGGTGGCTTGGCGGGTGCGCGACGTCTTGATTCGTGGAGTCGTTATCTGCCTGCGCGTGCGTTCGACAACGGGCTGTACGTGGTTGCATGCAACGCGCTGCGCTACGGCGTTAAAAGCGATGCAGAGGCGCTGGCGGGGCATTCGTCGGAAAGCGATGATGGCGGGTTGGCGATTTACGGTCCCAACGGCAAGCTTATGAGTTCGTACCACGGCTCCGATGAGCATATGGTGGTGGCCGAGATAGGCGGTCCGCTTCCGCGTGACAACGACACCAGCAACAGGATGGTGGCCTCGTATTACGATCGTCGCAGGCCCGAACTGTACAAATAGTCGGACGTTATGTGTGCCTGGTGCGCGGCGAGCGCCGACGCGTGGTTGAAACGTTGCTAATCGGCGCGTGCTCTAATCGGCGCGCGGTGAAAGCGTTGCCAGGCGGCGCGTGCGCTGACGCTTTTTTTGCGCAAGATGGTGGCGCGCTTTTATGGCCGCGGCAAACCGGTGATGTTGGTCCAGATGCTCCATACCTCGTCAACGGTGAAGGGGTGCCCGTATAACGTGATGAAGTGGTTGTTGGCCAGCTCATCGGTGTATTCGTCCAAGAAATACATCTGCGTGGTTTCGTAATCGTAGTGGCAGAAAACGGGCACGTAATCGTGTGACGTTACCGCGGTTGCAGATCCGCCTTCGCTATCGAATGTTTTGGTGATTTGCAGCACGGCGGCTCCGCCCAGCATGTTTTCGACGTTTGCCTGGTTGGATGCGAAATTGCCCAAGCTGAAATACACGATGCCCGTGTTGCCCGCCGGGGTGGTGACCGTTTCCATGGGTTGCACCACATGCACATGCGAGCCCAGCACCACATCGGCTCCCGCATCTATCAGGCACTCCGCCACATAGCGCTGCTCATCAGAGGGGACCGTGGCATATTCTTCGCCCATGTGCACGTAGCAGATAGTAAGGTCCACCTGGTCTTGCACGGCTTCCACATTCGTCGCGATTGTTTCAAGGTCGTCCAAAAGGTCAACTTCATATTCGCAGCCTTCCGGCAGCTCGAAGCCGTTGAGCCCGTAGGTGCAATCGGTCAGTGCAATTTTGATGCCCTTGCACTCCACGATGCTCACGCCATTTGCGCTGGCGGGGTCATCGTGAATGCCCAGCAGCGTGATTTCCGGGTGATGCGCCTTCCAGTAGGCAATGGTTTCAAGCACGCCTTCGGCGCCTTGGTCGAGCGAATGGTTGGTTGCCGAAACAACAATGTCGAAACCCGCGTTGGCAAGGGCGTCGGCCATCTGAACAGGGGTTCCGAACACCGGATAGCCGCCTACCTGCCCTTCGTTGGAAACAAGGGGCGTTTCCTGTGTGACGGCAAGAATGTCGTAGTTGCCGAAACGATTGGCGATGGGAAGAAACACGTTGGTGAAATCATAGCCGCCCGCCTCCCCGCTGCGGGAGTGCTGGATCATTTCCTTATGGCACACGATGTCCCCCACGGCGAAATACGTAATAGTGATGGGGTCGAGCGGGGCGGCGGTGTCGTTGGTTGCCAGCGGCATTTCGCTTGCAGCGCCTGCGTTTCCGTTGGAGCCGTTTGCGCCTGAGCGCTGCGCATCAGAACTCGCGCATTGCGCTATCGCGAACGCGGCCAACAGACATGCAAGCGCGACAAGCGCAACGAGCGTTGCGAAGAGGGCTTTTTTGGATGTTGTCGGTGCGCTCATAAGTGCCTCATGTCTTTGTTCTTGCTGTTACTCTACACCAGTTGCGCTTGGCGATGAGCGTGCCAGTTGTCGAAGAGGTTGTACAAAACGTGGAACCCGAGACACGAGACAACACCCATCATAATGGAGATAGTCCACATGGCGTCGTTGAACGGGCTGATTGAGAACAGGTGGGGGAACAGTGCCGCACCCAGCGCGCACCCTGCCACCACGAAAACCAGCAAGGCGATGCGCAGGGGCGTGAACGGCATGGATATGCGTGCAATCAGATTTGTGCCCACCCAAGCGGTCAGCAGAACGCAAACGGTGGACACTTGCCCGTAATCGAGCGCGGCGCCCCAACCCCACAGGTTGGCCGCAAGCACCGTTACGATAACGGTGAGTGCGCCCGGGATTGATTTCACCACCACGTTTTCCAGGAAATGGCCTTTGATGCGGTCGCGGTTGGGCTCCAATGCGAGCACAAACGAAGGGATGCCTATGGTAAAACCGCTGATGAGGGTCATCTGAATTGGCTGGTAGGGATACTGCCAGGGAAGCACGATGAACAAAACCGCCAACACCATCGAGAACAAGGTTTTCACCAAGAACAACGAAGCGGAACGTTGAAGGTTGTTGATGGAGCGGCGACCCTCGGCAACAACCTTGGGCATGCTGGCGAAATCGTTGTCTACCAGCACCAATTGGGCCACATTGCGCGCGGCGTCGCTTCCGGCGGCCATGGCAACCGAACAGTCCGCTTGCTTGAGCGCCAGCGTATCGTTTACGCCGTCGCCGGTCATGGCCACAATGTGGCCAGCTTGCTGCAGCGCAACAACGAAAGCCTTTTTCTGCTCGGGCTTAACGCGGCCGAATACGCTGTACTTGTTTACGGCATCGGCGATTTTCTCATCGGTGTCAAGCGAGGTTGCATCGATGAATCGGTTTGCGTGGGGCACGCCCACGGTGGTTGCTATTCCCGAGACGGTGCGCGGGTCGTCGCCCGAAATAACCTTAACGTCAACGCCCTGCTCGCGGAAGTAAGCGATTGTTTGGGCCGCTGAAGAGCGAATTTGGTCGCGAATCATCACCAGGGCAAGCGGAGTTGGCGCACCGATCATGCGCCCGCCGTCAAAGCCGTCAACGCGCGCCAGCACCAGGACGCGGGCGCGTTCGGCATAATGTGCGACGGTGTCCGCAACGGCGTCGTAGGCGTCTTTCAAAACGAATTGCGCAGCGCCCAGCACATAGCTTTCGCCTGACGACAAGGTTGCGCCCGACCATTTGCGCTCAGAGGAGAACGGCACGAACACGGTGGCCGTAAGCGGTTGTATGCCTTGGCTGGCGCCCCACGTTATAAGCGCTTTACCCGTCTCGTTAGCGTCGGGATCGGCGCTGGCAACAGAGACGATGGCCTGCGCAGCATGCTGCTCGTCTGCTGTTTCGCACGTATCGTCAGCTGTGTTGTGCGCCGTGGCGTCTGCGCCGTTCAATAGCGCCAAGCTGTCAACTTCCATGGCTCCCGACGTGATGGTGCCCGTTTTGTCGAGGCAAAGCGTGTCCACGTGCGCGAGCGTTTCAATGCAGTACAGCTGCTGGACCAGCACCTGGTGCTGCGAGAGGCGAATAACGGCTAACGCGAGCACGGTTGAGGTGAGCAGGATAAGGCCTTCGGGCACCATGCCCACCAGCGCTGCAACCGCCGAGAGGATGGCGTCGTTCATCGCCACGCCGCCCATAATGTGCATGCTGGCAAAAAGCAGCAGGCCAACAGGGAAAATGACGATACTTACGAATTTGATGATGCCATTGAGGCTTCGCATGATCTCGGAGTTGATATCCTTTTGCGCTTTTGCCTCGGCGGAAATTTTGGCAGCGTAATTGTCGGCTCCCACGTGATCGATGCGCGCGATCACCGAACCTGCACTCACGAACGAACCGCTCATAAGGGTGGAGCTCTCTTTTTTGGGAATAAGATCGCTTTCGCCCGTGAGCAGGCTTTCGTCAACGCTGGCGTTGCCGGAAATGACAGTTGCGTCGCAGGGAATTTGATCCCCGCGGCCCAAAACAATGCAGTCGCCCAACACCAGTTCTTCAAGGGGAATATCGTGACGTTCGCCGTCGCGAATGACCTTGGCGTGCGAGCTGGCCACTATGGAGAGCCGATCCGTTATTTGCTTCGAGCGAATCTCCTGAACGATTCCGATTGCCGTATTAATGACAATTACGATCATGAACAGGCCATTTTTGAACGATCCAGTAATAAGAACGAATGCGAACAAAATGACGTTGATCAAGTTGAACAGCGTGCACGTGTTGTCGCGCACGATTGCTTTGATCGAACGCGTTTTGGCACCTGAGTCGGCATTCGTTTGGCCGGCTTCTCTTGCTTTTGCAACCTCGGCGTTTGTTAGTCCGGTTATGGTTGGGGTTTGGTCGTGCATGATAACAAAAGCCTTTCTTCATGTGCCGTGTAGCTGCTTGGTGATGTGCTAACAAGTGCTGTGTGCGGGCGCTTTACGGAAGCGTCACGAAGTTGAGCAATGCCAGGAACAAATACATTCCCAACAGGCCAAACGCAAGAGCGTTCACCACGCCCCGCGGCGCACGCCGCAAAGCGGTGTCCATAAGAGGGTACACCACCCACACAATCAATGTGGCGGCAATACTGTACACCATCGAGTTCTGAAGACAAACTTGCCCCATGAAATTGAAGGGCATGTCGCGGTAGTCCCACAGGCTGTAATCTTGGTTTGCGATCATGCCCGTTGTGAAGTCGATGGCGGTGCAAACGGCCGCGTTCACCAAGAAGCTCAAAAGCACGGCAGGCAGAACGCGGTTGTTGGTTTTTTCAAGCAGCCAGCGCGAGATAGGGTGGAGCACGACGACAATGGCAACCAGCGCGGCCCCCTCCGCCGTGAAGGGGAACAGCCATTGGCTCCACAGCATGGTGTTGGTGGGGTCGTAGCCGCCCATGAACACACCCGCGAGTATCAAGTGGCAGAACAGCATTTCGGCCCAATGGCCCACCAGCGAGAACGTGATGAAGTAAATCATCAGGTCGCGCCAAAACTCCCAGGTGCGCACGCGCTCGCGTAGGGGCACGTCCCAGCTGTGACCCGTGGGGGCTCCGGGCTGCAAATCGGGCGGATTGCACAAAATACGCTTCGCCTGTGGGGAAAACAGCAGGTATATGGCCAAGGCAAGGGCGCCTGCGTATTCGATGAACACGATGGCGTTGGTTGCCGCGGCGCCAATGTAGCCCCGTATGGTTTCGAACGCCCCAAAGACGGAGTGGTCGATCATCGAAAGAACGGCGCACGTGAGTGCGGTGGCGGCGCCAAGTGCGCGGGCGCTATTGGCGCGCTGCGAGATAAGCCACATGGTGCAAGTGCCGCCCGCCATCATCACCAGTACGCGCAGCATGCTGATGTCGTAATCGAATGTTTCGCGATTGCAGAAAAAGGCGAACGCGAGCGTGATGCCCATGGCGAGCGCGAAATACAGCTCGCACAGGTGCACGCCCAGCTCATCCCTGAACGAAGCCGCGGTCGCTTTGCCGCCCCAATCGGTCGCGGATTGGCTGGTTTCGTCAGCGGGGCCATGGGGATGTTTACGGGGCGCTGGCATTGAACTGCGATTCGTCCAGGTACTTTGCCATCTCGACATATTCGGCCGCGATGGTGTCAAGATGCTTGTGCAACTCCGCGCGCTCCTCGTCGGTGAGCAAGGTTGAGGCATCGATCTCTCTTTGCAGGTCACCGACCTTTACGGCAGCGGAGGCAATCGAGAGCGTAAAGCGGGCGCGCTCCTGCTGTTGGGCGGTTGCGGGAGTTTGCGTTGATCCTTCGCCGATGCCCAAGGTTTCAGGGGCGGGAATGATGTACAGCGACCAAACGATGAGGCCAAATGCAAGCACCACAACGAAAACGATGTTCATGACATCGCGTGATACGCGAGCGATCCAGCGTTCTAGAAGCGGGTACACGAACCAGGCGATAAGCGAGCAGGCGGCACCGAAAGCAAGCGCGTTCTGCAGGCAAACCTGGCCCATGATGTTGCCGAACTGGTCGCTGTAATCCCAGAGCTGATGGTCGGCATTCACCAGCAGGCCGCCTATGAACTCAACAAGCGTGCAGAACAGGGCATTTGACAGGAAGCTGAGCACATAGGGCAGTATGCGGCTTTTGCACTTCTTTTTGAACCATAAAAACAGCGGGTGCAGGAACAATGCGATGAAAACGACGGCTGCGCCCTCCATGGCGAAGGGGAACAGCCAATCGCGCCAAAGCATGGTGTTGGTGGGGTCGTAATCGCCTTGCACCACGCCCATGATGATCAGCTGGCACATGGCCATTTCCATCCAATGGCCCACGTTGGAGAACACGATGAAGTAGATGATGAGATTGCGCACGAAAGGCCAACCACGCCGCTCAATAACGAAGTCGTCTTTCTCGTATTCGCCTTTGTTCGAGCCCAAATCGTTGACAAGCGTTGCCTTCACGCGCCTTGAGAACACGAAATACAAAATCAAAAACAGGTAGAACGTCGAGTTGAGCACAAAAGTAAGCAAGCTGAAGCGTCCTGTGGCAATTTCTATCACTGTGGGCAGCACAATCCCCAAAATGCTCATGGCTATAACGAAAGGCCTGCCCACTTTGCAGCGGTTGATGAACATCCAAAAGGCAACGCTTTCGAGGATGACCATAATCCAGTCAATAGCGGTGGTGGGGGTGTACACCATCTTGTCGCGCGAGGTGAGCATCAGGTAAACGATTACCGTTACGATGTGGCTGGCAAACAAAATTTGCACGACGCGCAAGAAGCCCATTTTATTGGGCGCACTGAATCTGATGGCATCGTAGGCGCGCTTGGCCGATGCGGTGGCGGCTTGGTGCTTTTCGTTTGCGTCTTTGCGGGCTGCGCGTTCTTTGAGGCGCGCTTCCTTTGCCTTTTGGCGGTCCCCACTTTGTGCGGCAATGGCGCTGATGCGCATGGCTTCATCGGCTTGCTCGTCGGCCTCCATGGCGATACCTACCATGGCAACCGCCTCGGCTGCGTCAAGCTGCGCCGCTTGGGTTATTTTTGCCCTGTCGGCTTTTCCGCTTCCGAATGCGAACTCGACGGCTCGTTCAGCGTTCTTCAGCAGGTCTTCATACGATCTTTCTTCTTGAGGCTCTTTTTTTGTCTGCGCCATGGCCAAACTCCCTCTGCGGGCATTGTGTTGCAGGTCGTGCGATGACTGCAGCTTGCATGTTGACTCCGATTGTTGTTCGGACGTTTGCAATATGCCTTTTGAAGCATTCTAACTTAAAAGCGGAACATCTATAATTTTGAACAGTATTCATGAAGCAAAGAGGTTCAGTTGGCAAGCCCGCAAAAGGAAGAACCGTCTATGATGAGCACCGCCGAACAGGTTAAAGGTTTTGAAGGGATGAACGCCGCAAAGGCTGCCTCCCCTCAGAAGAACGCTAATGGCGGGGCAAAGAAACGGGGAAGAAAGGCGGCCCAGGGCACAAACGGTGCGGCTTCTGCAAAGCCGAAGCTTCGCATTATTCGATGGCGCGGGGTGCTGGGCGACAGGACGAACGTTATTCGCGCAATGGTTGCGCTCACGTTGATTGTGGGCGGCGTTGCCCTTACCTTCACGCAGCTTGGTTTTGCCGGCATTGGCGTTCCTGGCGATTACAAAGCCTATGCCGTCGTGCTGCTGCTTCCGGTATCGCTTGCGGCTATTTTGCTTGGCACGTTGGCCGGCACGCTTGCAGGATTGCTTTTGGGGGCGGTCATGTACGCGCATGCGCTGGTCATGCCCCTTGACTATTATGAGCTCTCGTTCGTAACTCCGGTAACGTCCATCATAATGCTCACCGTAGCTGGTTTTATCATGGGCGTTCTGTTCGCGTTTGCCCTCAGGAACAATCCAAAGGGCTTCAGGCTTTTCGTTTATATAGCGCTGATCTGCGCTCTTGTTTCCACCATATACAGTTTCGCCTTCATGGTAAGCGTGGTGGTTTCTCTTGCGTATGAAGCCACGCAGTTCTTGCAAAGTATGCCGCAAGAGGAGCTTACGGCAAAGGTGGAGGCCGAAGTGCTGGCGGCGGCTTTGCATATGGGCGATATTGCCTTGCAGGGTCGAACCGATGCCGCCTTGATGACCATCGTGTGCGTCGGAGGCGTTGTTATCTCCAGAAGAGCAGTCGCGCGCAAAGAAAAAACGAGTTTGCGCATGATGTTCGGCGGATGGCTGCTGGCGGTAGTTTTTCTTGTATTCCAGGTCACGGCTATTTTCAGTTTTGTATACGTAACCGGCGATTTGGAGAACGATGCCGAGGTTGCCATGAGACGCGAGGCAACGTATTTGTGCGAGCGTTTTGCAAGTGAAGATCGGCTGTTGGACGCGCTGGGGAGCTATCTGAGCTCCGAAGGCTTAACCGATTTGCAGCAGTTGCCTGACGGCGATTTGGCAACCATGGTTGAAGAGCTTGTTGAAGGAAACGTTCTTTCTGGATACAGCGAGGGCGAAGATGGTCTTGTGTTGGCGGTTTACCTCAAGGATGATACGAGCGATGCGCTCATTATTCATTCCAACGATGAGCATTTGGCGGCGTACACGCTTCTCAGCGAGCGCTTGGGAAGCGAAGTAATGGACGCTATTGCCCGCTCGACAGAAACACATACGCTGCAGCGCATCGTTTTCGACAAGGGCTTTTCGGAATCGGTGCTCGACTATGTTGAATCCTATGGCGGAGTAGACGAACTGGATGGCAAGGCAGTTAACAAACCGGTTTTGACCTCGGTGAACTCAGCGCTTTCTTATCTGTACGCCCAACGGGATGGCGACAAGGCTAAGTCGGAGGCCAA